>NZ_JBHWUU010000014.1:0-36496 GCF_042737375.1 Streptomyces sp. NPDC060000 | reverse complement strand
GGGTCCGGGGGTGGGTGGGGCCCGGTTTGTTGTTCGTAGAGCACCCGGGATGTCCGGGGTTACCCTGGGGGCCCGGCCCGGGCGGTCCCCGGGGGGGCCACGGCCACAGAGGCGTTGCGGGCCGGCCGCAGAGGCGGCGCGGGGCTAGACCGAGAGCGCGAACCCGCCCGTCACGCGCAGCGTTTCCCCGGTGACGAAGGACGCCTTCGGCGAGACCAGATAGAGCAGCGCCTCGACGATGTCCTGCTCGCGGCCCTCCCGTCGCAGGATCTGCTCTCCGATGACGCGGTCCGCCTCGGCGGGGGACAGCTGCGCCCGTACGGTGTCGGTGAGGATCAGACCCGGCGCGATCGCGTTGACCCTGATCCCGTCTTCGGCGAACTCGCGCGCGAAGGACACCGTCAGCCCCCGCACGGCGAGCTTGGACACGCCGTAGATGCTGCGGTTCGCGTAGGCCGCCGACGACGAGATGTTGACGATGGAGGCGCCGGCCCGGCCCTTCATCGCCTCCCGGGCCGCGAGTGAGCAGATGACGACGCCCATGACGTTGACGTCGAGCACCCGCCGTACCCTGGCGAGGCCCAGTTCGGAGAACGGCCTGTTGTAGGCGGCGTGCAGACCGGCGTTGTTGACCAGGATGTCGAGTCCGCCGTGGCGTTCGGTGACCTCGCTCACGACCGCGCCGACCTGGGCCTCGTCGGCCACGTCGCAGGCGACTCCCGTCACCCGGCCGCCCCGGGCGGTGAGTTCCGCCGCCGCCCCGGCCGCGGCGGCGCCGTCGATGTCGGCGAGCACGACCTGCGCCCCGAGGGCCGACAGCGCCTCGCCGAACGCCTTGCCGAAGCCCCGGCCACCTCCCGTGACGAGGGCCACCTTGCCCTGGTGTGCTGTGTCGTCGCGCGTCGGAACCTCGTTGACCGGCATCAGAACCTCACTTCGGGCCGAACCGCTGGCCCGCGTCCAGACGCAGGCACTGGCCGTTCAGCATGGGGTTGTCGACGATCGCCAGGGCGAGCTTGGCGTACTCCTCGGGGCGGCCCGGGCGCCGGGGGAAGGCGGCGTCCCTCACCAGGGCGGCCAGCGTCTCGGCGGGAATCCTCTCGGTGGCGCCGGTCTCGAACAGGCTGGGCGCGATGGCGACGACACGGATACCGAGGGAGCCGAGGTCGCGGGCCATGGTGAGGCTCATCGCGGCGATCGCCGCCTTGGCGGCCGAGTAGGCGACCTGGCCGATCTGCCCCTCGAAGGCGGCGATCGACGACGTGTTGACGATGACGCCGCGTTCGCCCGTGGATTCGGGGTCCTCGGGCTCGTTGCGGCTCATGTGCGCGGCGGCCAGACGGCTGATGTTGAAGGTGGCGACGGCGTTCAGGTCGAGCACCCTGCGGAAGGCCTCCAGGTCGTGCGGGCCGTCCTTGCCGAGCGTGCGCCGTACGCTGCCGCCGCCCGCTGTGGTGACCGACACATGCAGCGCGCCGAGGGCCGCCACCGCGTCGTCCAGCGCTCCCTCGGTGGCCTCGAAGTCGGTGACGTCGACGGGGTGGAAGCTCCCGCCCAGCGCGGCGGCGACCGCCTGCCCGGCCGACGCCGGGCGGTCGAGGACGGCGACGCCGGCGCCACGGGCCGCGAGCAGCTCGGCGGTGGCCCGGCCCATGCCGGAGGCGCCGCCGAACACCACTGCCTTCTTGCCCCTGATCTCCATCGGGAACCTTTCGGATCGTTGGTTCAAGGCGACGCGGGCGAGCGCCGCAGAAGGGTGCACAGCCGGTCGCGGTGTACGGCGGCGTCGCCGTACAGCACGCTGTCGGCCCTGGCGCGGCGCAGATGGAGGTGGAGATCGTGCTCCCAGGTGAAGCCGATACCGCCGTGCAGCTGGAGCGCCCGGGCCGCGACCTCACCGGCCCCGGCGCAGACGTACGAGGCGGCGGCACAGGCCGCTCGGCCGTCGTCGTCGGAACCCGCGTCGGCGGCCATCGCGGCGTAGGACGTGACGGCGTGAGCGCCGTGCACCAGCAGTGCCATGTCGGCGCACGCGTGCTTGACCGCCTGGAACGTTCCGATCGGGCGGCCGAACTGCACACGTTCCTTGGCGTGTTGGACGGTGAGTTCCAGCATCCGTTCCATCACCCCGAGCGCGTCGGCGCACCGCAGCACCGACGCCTCGTCGAGCAGCCGCTGGATCTCGTCGGGGCCGCCCGCCAGACGGTATTCGCGCGCGACTCGTACTCCCTCGAAGCGGACCTCGTGGAACGAGCGGGTCGGATCCAGGGTCCGCTGCCGTCGGACGGCGACGCCGGGCGCCGTCCGGTCGACGAGGAACGACGCCGGCACCCCGTCATGGAGTGCGGTGACGAGCAGTTGGCGGGCGCCGCCCGCGTCCTGCACCGCCGTCTTGACCCCGTCGAGGACGATCGCGTCCCGCTCGGTGCGGGCGGTGGCGCGGACACCGTCGAGGGCCCACGGGGCACGCGGTTCGGCGAACGCCCAGGTGGCCCAACTCGATCCGGTGGCGAGCGCGGGCAGTACCTCGGCCCGTAGCCCGGGCGATCCCGCGGCGGCGAGGGCCCGGCCGACGATCGCGGTGGGCAGGAAGGGACCCCGGCCGAGCGCGCGCCCGACCTCCCGGGCCACGAGGACGAGTTCCACCAGGCCCTGCCCTGAACCGCCGTACTCCTCGGGCAGGCCGAGGCCGGGCCAGCCGAGGCCGGCCGTCAGCCGCCACACCTCGGGATCGACGTCTTCCTCGCGATCCGTCCACGCCCGTACGTGCCCGATGGGGGCCCGGTCCGACAGCAGCTCGCGCGAGGCCTCGCGCAGCATGTCCTGCTCCACGCTGAGCTCGAAGTTCACCTCAACAAGGTATCCTCTATATCTCATCCGGTCGAGACGTTGGCTGGATCAACTGGGCACTCTGTTAGAACGGTCAGTGATTTAAGTACTCTCAATTGCATGGTTGATGCCGTTCTCCTCTCCGCTTGCCGCACCCGGTCGAGACGGGTCTCGCGCCGATCGCCGCGATCCGCACGGCCCTCGACCGTGCCCGGTTCGGCGTCGGCGACGTCGACCTGTTCGAGGTCAACGAGGCCTTCGCTCGGTGCGCCTCGCCACCACCCGGGAACCGGGCCTCGAGCCGGCGTGGGTCAACCCGTTCGGCAGTGGGTGCGGCCTCGGCCGCCCGATCGCGGCCACCGGCACGCGCATGGTCGTGATCCTGGCGCACGAGCTGCGCCGCCGGGGTGGCGGGACCGCGGTCGCGGCCATGTGCGCGGGCGGCGGCAGGGGCTCGGCCATGGTCCTCACGCCGTGAACGCCGCCAGGCGTCGGGTTCGACCGGGTTCGACCGGGTCGGTCGGCTCGATCGCGTCGGTCGCTCACCGGGCGGCCCAGCTGACCGTCTTGGTCTGGAGGTACTCGTCCAGCCCGAACTCGCCCCATTCACGGCCGAGTCCGCTCTGCTTGTATCCCCCGAACGCGGCCCGCGGGTTCACTCCGGCGCTGCCGCCGTTGATCGTCACTGCGCCGGCCCGGATCCGGGACGCGATCTCGTACGCGGCCGCGGTGTCGGCGCTCCACACGGCGCCCGCGAGGCCGTACGGGCTGTCGTTCGCGATCCGCACCGCCTCCTCGTCCGTGCCGAACGGGATGACGACACCGACCGGTCCGAAGAACTCCGTGCGCGCGATGGTCATGTGGTTGCCGACGTCGGCGAAGAGGGTCGGTTCCACGAAGTAGCCCCGGGCGAGGCCGGCCGGACGTCCGCCGCCGTGCACGAGGCGCGCTCCCTCCTCCTCGCCGACCCGGATCAGCTTCTCCACCTTGTCCCGCTGCGCTTCGCTGATCAGCGGGCCCATGGTGGTGGCCGGGTCGGCCGGATCGCCGACCCTGACCTCGGCGAGGGCCGCGCTCAGCCGGGCGACGAACTCGTCGTGGACGGACTCGTGCACAAGCGTGCGGGTCAGCAGGGAACAGCCCTGCCCGGCGTGGGTGGTGATGCCCGAGAGTGCGGAGCGGACCGCGCCGCCGAGGTCGCCGTCGGCGCGGACGAGGTTGGCCGACTTGCCGCCGAGTTCGAGGACGACCTTCTTCAGGGAGGCCGCGGCCTGGGCGTAGACCAGGCGCCCGACGGTGTCCGAGCCGGTGAAGCTCACCAGGTCCACCATGGGGTGGGTGGTCAGCACACGGCCGGCCTCGACGTCACCCGTGACGATGTTCAGCACGCCCGGCGGCAGTCCGGCGGCGTCCGCGAAGTCGCCGATCAGCAGGGACTCCAGGGGAGTGGCGGGCGCCGGCTTCAGTACGGCGGTGCAGCCCGCCGCGAGCGCCGGGATCACCTTCATCATGCTGAGGAAGAACGGGAAGTTGTAGGCGGAGATCAGGGCGCACACACCGAACGCCTCGCGGCGCAGCACCCCTTGGGAGATGCCGAAGCCCGGCGCGATCGTCGGGTCCATCGGTCGTTCCCAGGCGAAGGCCGGGATCACCTGCTCGGCCATGTCGCGCAGATGAGCCACCGGGACCCGGGTCTGGAGGGTTTCCGCCAGTGCGCGGACCGAGCCGGCCTCGGCCATGTTGACGGTCACCAGTTCGGGCAGCCTGCGCTCCATCTCGTCAGCCATCCGCAGCAGGACGACGGCCCGCTCCGTGGGCCTCAGCCGCGGCCACGGTCCCTCGTCGAAGGCACGCCGGGCCGCTTCGACGGCCTGGCGGACGTCGGCCGGTGACGTCCCCGGGACCTCCGCGACCGTCTCCTCCGTCGCCGGGTTGCGGACCAGCGTCGGGGTGTCCGACCGGCCGTCGGTCCGGCGCCCGTCGATGTAGAGCCGCGAAGAGAACGAGTGCGCCATCGTCATGTGCCGTCTCCTGACCGCCTGCGGACGTGAGTAATTTGAGTGTACTGAATAGAGTGGCAGGTGGAAGAGGTGATGCCGCGTTGCCCCGCGTCAGCCCTGCGGCAGCGGCTAGTCGGTCTTCGGAGATTCCGGTGATCCACTATTCCGTATGCTGAATCATTGACTGGACCGGTCGGTACAGCTAACTTCGGCCTCAGTTGCGGGTTGGGTTCTGCCACGAACGACGAGGTTCGAAAGAGGTACCGCCTGTGTTCAAGGAATTTGTCGTGTCCGGTGATTCGCACATCATCGAGCCGGTCGATCTCTTCAAGACCCGGCTGCCCAAGCACCTCAGGGAACGGGCTCTCTGGGAAGAGGAGTTCACGCTCGACGAGCCGATCGTCGAGGGCGGTCACACCGAGTTCAAGAAGCTGCACACCATCGGGTACGACGGCTGGACCATCTCCAAGTACCGGCAGTTCGGCGGGGAGACCCCGGACGGCGAGCCGCAGCACATCATCCGGGACATGGACCTCGACGGCGTCGACGCCTCGGTGATGTTCCCCAACCTTTCCCTGTTCGTGCTGTTCACCGACGACCACGAGTTGTCCATGGCACACGCGCGGGTGTGGAACGACTACATCGCCGAGCGGTTCCTCCGATACAGGAACCGGCTGCGGCCGACTGCGGCGATCCCGGTCACGGACATTCCCGAGGCGGTTGCCGAGGTCGAGCGGTGCGCGCGTCTCGGACTGGGAGCGATCCTGATTCCCGAGACCCCGCCCGTGCCCTACGCGTCGCGGGGTTACGACCCGTTGTGGGCGGCGGCCCGGGCGAACGGGATGCCGGTGTTCATCCACGTCGCCACCGGCGGGGTGAAGACGAAGGAGAGCACCTCGGAGACGGCGCTGACCGTCCGGAGCATGATGACGGCCGTCAACATGGGCAAGGGCCAGTTGACCGACGACATGGTGTCCGGCCGGCTGCAGAACTCCGCGGCCGGATTCTCCAGCCCGCAGCGCATCATCGCCGACCTCGTCGGCGGCGGCGTCTGCGAGCGGTTCCCCGAACTCCACTTCAACCTGATCGAGTTCAGCGCCGGCTGGCTGGTCTCCTACATGGGCTTCATGGACAAGTCCTTCCGGACCGGCATCGGCCAGGACCCGGACTGGTGGCTCGGATTCTGGGACGACAACCGCTCGCCGAAGGAGCAGCCGGCCATGGGGCGGCTGTTCACCGTCAACGGCAAGTGGCCCTACCCGCTCAAGCCCAGCGAGTACATACAGCGGCAGATCCACGTCCAGTTCGCGGACGACCCGACCGCCGTCAAGGCCCGCCACATCACCGGCCTGTCGACGGTCGTGTGGGGCAACGACTACCCCCATGCCGAAGGCACCTTCCGCAGCAGCGCCGAGTGCATCGCGGGCAACTTCGACGACACCGTCTCCGACGAGGACCGCGCGGCCATCCTGGGCGGCACCCTCGCCGGCGTCGTGCACTTCGACACGAGCGAGAAACTCGCCCCCGTCACCGAGGACGCCTGACTCGGGGGCGGAGGACTGGGCGGCCCTCGGGCGGAGTCGCCGGCCCGTCCCGGGCGGAGCGGCTCGGCCCGTCCGGGGCGGAGCCGCTCCGGGACCGGTGCTGTATGCGGTGTCAGGCCTGATCCGGTACGGCGCCGACCAGGGCCAGGGCCGCCCGGGCGTACGCGGCCCTGCGTCGCGGGCTCACCATGAAGCTCGGCGGAGCGAAGTAGCCGACGTCGCGGGGGAGCGACCCGGCGCGGCGAGCCAGGGTGTCCTTCGCGTCGGCGGTGGTCCCGCAGACGGCGATCTCGCTGAGCATCGCGTCGGTCACCGCCCGCGCCATGCCGTCGGTGTCACCGGCCCGGAAGGCCGCCCGGAGCTCGGCGACGGGCTCCTCCCAGCCGTGGTGGGCGACGAACGGGTCGTACGTCCTGACGGTGAGGTAGAAGGCGATCATCCGCCGGGCGTCGGCGACGGCGCGTTCGGGTGCGTCGTCGTCGACGGCCGTGATGATCCAGCCGTGTTCGAGTGGACGCCCGCCCGTGCGGGCCCCGTCGCGTGCGCCGACTTCGACCGATGGGCGTACGACGTCGTTCCACCAGGAGGCGGTGAACAGGCCGTGCCCGATGACCCCGTCGGCTACCCGGCCCGCGGTGGCGGCCATGCGGGTGTTGAACGCGGCGAGCAGGACGGGGATGTCCAGCCGGCCGAGCACCGGGGCGCGGACGTCGGCGTCGAGCGCGTAGAACTCGCCGGAGTAGTGCACCCCTTCGCCGTTCTCCGCGTGCAGCCAGGCCCGCACGGCGCCCACGGTCTCGACGATGCGGGCCACCGGACGCTCGGCGGGCACGCCCAGCCAGTCCCGGTTGATCCGGAACGCGGCGCTGCCCAGGCCGAGGAACAGCCGGCCCGGCGCCCGGGCGTGCAGCTGGCGCAGGGCGGTGGCGTGCGCGTAGGGGGTGCGGGCGAACGCGTAGGCGATGGCGGGGCCCGCCAGGGCGTGTTCGGTGTCCGCCACGATGTCGGCCACGGTGAGATAGGCGTCGTGGTCGGCGAACTCCCCGGCGCAGAAGGCGCCGACGCCGGCCTGCTCCGCCTCACGCCCGACTTCCCGGCCGGGCCAGGGCATGCCGAACCGCATGAGTGCCTCCCGTTGGACGGTTGAAGCTTGGATGCCTGGAGCGTGAGTGCCTGAAGCGTGAGTGCATGGAGCGTGGGTGTTTGAAACGTGGGTGTTTGGAGCCGGGCACTCATAAAAAGTACACTTATTCGGCAGAGGTTAGGGGAGGGTCAGCGCAGTGTCCACTGTCCCCGGGGCACCGTCGAGCGGTCGATCCCGGCCTTGCCGACCGGGTTGCCGAGCTGGGTGTACGACAGGCCGGTGCGCAGCGCCTGGGAGCGGGTCGAGTCGAGCGACTCCCAGATGGCCCGGACGGTCCCCTGGATGGCGGCGGGCGGCTTGGCGGCGATGATACGGGCGATCTCGTCGGCGCGGTCCCACAGTCGCTCGCGTGGCAGTACCTCGCTGACCAGGCCGATCTGGAGCGCGCGGGCGGCCGACACGCGCTCGTCCAGGCCGAGCAGGGCGATGCGCAGCGCCTCGCCGAGCGGGATGCGCCGGGCGAGGCCGATCGGTTCCAGGGCCGCGGTGAGTCCGTAGCTGACATGCGGGTCGAAGAACGTGGCGTCCTGTGAACAGATCATGATGTCGGCCTCGTTGAGCCAGTAGAAGGCGCCACCGGCGGCCATCCCGTGCACGGCGCACACCAGGGGTTTCCACACCTGGTTCAGCTTCGGCGAGAGGTACTCCCCGGGGTCCGTCTGCGACCAGACGTTGGGATGGCGGTCGATCCCCTCCCGGACGTCCATGCCTGTGCTGAAGGCCCGGTCGCCGGCGCCGCGCAGCACGACGACCCGCACGTCGTCGTCGGTCCTGACGGTGTGCCAGAGAGTGGCGAACTCCTCCAGCATCTCCTGGTTGAAGCCGTTCATCACCTCGGGCCGGTTGAGGGTGACCGTGGCGACATGACCGGTCACCTCGAACAGGACGGTCCTGAGTTCCATCCAGCAGCTCCGTTCTCGACGCGATCGAGGAAAGTAGTATACTTTTCTCTGGTTGCTCGATGCCACTGATCGGTACCACGAGAGCCGCGGAGGACACTGCGATGAGGCCACGCGTGGGGCAGATGCTCGCCAGTACGGTCGACCCGACGGCGGTGATCGTGGTGCGGTGCCCGGACGAGGAGCTGGAGATCACCTGCGGCGGGGCCGCCATGACGGAGGGGAACGGGCCGGGACCAGCCGTCACCGGCGCGGCCGCCCCGGGACCGATGGGCGGTTCACTGCTCGGCAAGCGGTACGCCGACGAGGACCTCGGCGTCGAGCTCCTCTGCACGAAGCCCGGGCCGGGCACACTGGCGGTGAACGGCGTCCCGCTGCCGGTGAAGAGCGCCAAGCCGCTCCCGGCCTCGGACTGAGGGGCGGTCCGCCCTCGTGAACATATGGATGCTGTCGGACATGGCCGCCGAGGGTTTCGGTGACCGGGTCGTCATCGGACGCACGGACGGCGGGCTGACCGCCCGGCGACTGCGCGAACTGGCCTCGGGCGGCGCGCACCTGGTGCGCGACGCCGACGCCGACGCGATCGTGTACCTCGCGGTGAACGGTCCGGCCCTCGCGGTCGCGCTGTTCGCGGCGGCCCGCGCCGGAGTGCCCCTGGTACCCGTCAACTACCGTCTCGGCGCGCCCCAGTTGGATGCGCTGCTGGCCAACCACCCCCGTGCGCTGGGCATCGCCGACCCGGAGCACGGCGAGGCGCTTCGACGCGCCGGGCTGCCGGTGTACGGCCCGGCCGAGTGGCTCACCCGGGCGGCAGGACACTGCGGCCTCCCCGCCGCCGATGCCCCCCCGCAGCCCCGATCGCCGGGGCCCGGAGCACCCGCCGTCCTCATCTACACGAGCGGGACGACCTCCGCGCCCAAGGGCGTGCTCCTGCGCCACCACCACCTGGTGTCGTACGTCCTCGGCACGGTGGAGTTCGCCGGAGCCGACCCCGGCGCGGCGGCACTCGTGAGTGTCCCGCCGTACCACATCGCCGCCGTGTCCCACGTACTGACGAACCTTTACGCGGGGCGACGGACCCTGCCCCTCGAGCAGTTCACACCGGACGGCTGGCTCGATCTCGTCCGGGAGCAGCGGATCACCCACGCCATGGTGGTGCCGACGATGCTCGCCCGCATCATGGACACGGACGGCCTCGACCGGTCGGTGCCCTCGCTGCGCACGCTCGCCTACGGCGGAGCCTGGATGCCGGCGCGGGTCATCGAGACCGCGCTGCGCGTCTGGCCGCACGTGGACTTCGTGAACGCCTACGGGCTCACGGAGACCTCGTCCACGATCACGGTCCTGGGGCCGCAGGAGCACCGTACGGCCGTGGCGAGCGACGATCCAGCGGTGCGGGCCCGGCTCGGCTCGGCCGGGCTGCCGGTGCCCGGTGTCGAGATCGAGGTCCGCGACGCGTCCGGCGCGGTCGCGGCACCCGGCGAGGCCGGGCAGATCTGGGTACGCGGTGAGCAGGTGTCGGGCGAGTACGCGGGGCAGGGCTCCGCGGTCGACGAGCGGGGCTTCTTCCACACCCGGGACCGGGGCCGCATCGACCCGGACGGCTATCTCCACATCCAGGGCAGGACCGACGACACGATCATCCGCGGTGCCGAGAACATCGCGCCCGCCGAGATCGAGGACGTCCTGCTGGGGCACCCGGACGTGCTCGACGCGGTCGTCGTCGGCCTCCCCGACGAGGAGTGGGGCCAGCGGATCGAGGCGGTGGTCGTGCTGCGCGACGGTGGGGCGATCGACCCGGAGGCACTGCGCGCGCGGGTGCGCGGCACGCTGCGCGGCTCGAAGACGCCGGACCGGATCACCCGCTGGCCCGAACTGCCCCGCACTCCGACCGGCAAGCTCGTGCGCCGCGACATCGTCGAGGCACTGGCCGCCGAGGGCCGACGGGCCGTCAACGGCCGTTCCGTCGGCCGACCGGGAATGACGGGATCGACGGGAACGACGGGATCGACGGGATCGACGGGACCGAGGACATGAGCGTCGTCGCCGACAGTGCCGATCAGACAGGGGAGTTGACGCGGCGGGCAGCCGTCGCGGCGCACGCCTGGGCTCCCGGAGCCACTGTCGAGTCCGTCGAGCCGCTCACCGGCGGCACGTCCAGTCTCACCTATGTGGCCGTGCTGTCCGGTGTGCCCGCCGGATACGAGCGCGTCGTCCTCAAAGCGGCCCCGCCCGGCCTTCCGCCGGTCCGCAACCGGGACGTGCTGCGCCAGGCACGGCTGATGCGGTTGCTGGCGGGTGTCCCCGGGGTGCGGGTGCCGGAGGTGCTGTTCTCCGACCGGGGGGCGCCGACGGCACGTCAGCCCTTCGTGGCCATGGAGCTGGTGCCCGGTCAGTGTGTCGAGCCGGTGCTCGTGCCACGGGGAACCGTTCACGCGACGCAGGTACGGGCCCGCGCCCTCGACGCGGCCCGGATGCTCGCACACCTGCACCGGGTGGACCCCCGACGGACCGCCCTGGCCGTGGAGCCGGTCGTCACCCTCGGCGCCGAGATCGACCGCTGGACCCGGGCCTTCACCACCGTCCCCGGGGACCTGCGCGCGGGTCACGAGGCGGTGGGGGAGCGGCTGCGGGCCACGATGCCTCCCGCGATGATGCCCGTGATCACCCACGGCGACTACCGGCTCGGCAACACGCTGTGCGACGCGGACTCGGTCAACGCCGTCATCGACTGGGAGATCTGGGCGCTCGGTGATCCCCGGGTCGACATCACCTGGCTGACCTTCTTCACCGACGAGGCGCGCCACCCGGCGTCCCCCTCCGAGGAACCGACCGGGATGCCGGGAAAGGCGGAACTGATCGACGCCTACCAGGAGGCGCGGGGCAAACAGTTGTCCGACCTGGCGTGGTTCGAGGCGCTGACCAAGTACAAGGAGTCCGCCGCGACCGCCCTGCTGATCAAACGCGCCCGCAAGTCCGGCGGGTTGACCGACATGCACCGGCGGATGCTGCCGGCACTGCCGGTGCTGCTGGCGGAAGCGATGGAGCTGCTCGGCCGAGCGATCTGAGCCGCCCCGGGATGCCGCGCCCCACAGGTGGGCGCGGGAAACCCTGCGGTCAGTCCCTACCGGCGTGCGGCGGACGATCCGGCCTGCGGTCAGTCCCTACCGGCGTGCGGCGGACGATCCGGCCTGCGGTCAGTCCCTACCGGCCTGCGGGCCAACGACTCAGCCTGCGGGCCAACGAACGGGCCTGCTGGCCAACGGACCGGCCCGTGGCCAGCCCCCACCGGCCCCCGGACAACGATCCGGCCTCCGGCGAAACGAACCGCGGACCCGGCGGAGCCGTCAGTACAGCCCGCCGTCCACCCGGATCAGTGACCCCGTGGTGTAGCTCGAGGCGTCGCTCGCCAGGTACAGCGCCGTGCCGATGATCTCCTCCGGCCGACCGGGTCGGCCGGTCGCGCTGCGTGTGCTGCGGCGTTTCTCCTCGGACCAGGCCTTGGAGATGTCGGTCAGGAACGGGCCGGCCGAGATGGTGTTGACGCGCACCTTCGGGCCGTACTCCAGGGCGAAGACGGTGGTCAGCGCGTTGAGCGCGGCTTTGGCACCGGCGTAGGGGCCGAACCGCGGCTGCGGGAACAGCGCACCCGAGGAGGAGACGTTGATGATCGAGCCGCCGTCGCCCTCGCACATCCGCCGCCCGATCAGCGAGGCGAGCCGGAACGGGCCCTTGAAGTTGACCCCGATCACCTTGTCGAACAGCTCCTCGCCGGTCTCCTCCGAAGAGGGGGCCAGCGGTGACATACCGGCGTTGTTGACGAGGACGTCGACCTTCCCGAACTCCGCGTACGCGGTGCCGGCCAGTCGGCCGAGGTCGTCCCAGTGACCCACGTGCGCGGCGACCGGCAGCGCGCGCCGGCCGAGCGCGCGGACCTCCGCCGCGACCGCTTCGCAGGCGTCGAGCTTGCGGCTGGCGATCACCACGTCGGCGCCCGCGCCGGCGAAGGCGCGTGCCATCTCCCGCCCCAGGCCCCGGCTGCCGCCGGTGACGAGCGCGACCTTGCCGGACAGGTCGAACAGGTCGAGCAGGCGGGCCGGGTCGAGGGGGGCGGCGCCGTTCACCCGTCCACCCGGCCGCTGAGGCTGTCGTCGCCGATGATGTGCGCGTACCGCTTGCGGGCGGCCTCCCGCTTCGGCGGGATGTGCTCGCTGGGGAACAGCCCCTCGGCCGGCCGGTGGTTCCTCAGCAGCTGCTTGGCGATGGTGGTGCGGTGCACCTCGGTCGGGCCGTCGGCGAGGGCGAGGTTCGGGGCGGCCATCCACCACTTCGCGAGCGGGAGTTCGTCGGTGGTGCCGAGCGACCCGTGCAGGTGCACCGCCCGCTGGACGATGTCGTGCAACACCTTGGCCGTCTGGACCTTGCACATGGCGATCTGGGTGCGGGCGGCGCCGCGCGGCTGGGTGTCGATGATCCAGGCGGTGTGCAGCACGAGCAGCCGGAACTGCTGCAACTCCACCCAGGAGTCCGCGATGAACTGCTGCACCGCCTGTTTCTCGGCGAGCAGGGTCCCCTGGGTGCGGCGGGACAGCGCCCGTTCGCACATCATGTCGAAGGCGCGCGCGCACTTGCCCACCGTACGCATGGCGTGGTGCACGCGGCCGCCGCCGAGACGGGCCTGGGCGACCCTGAAGCCCTCGCCGGGGCCGCCGAGCATGGCGTCGAGCGGGACGCGGACCCGGTGGTAGCGGAGGTAGGCGTGGATGCCCTCGTCGAGGGAGCCGCGCTCGTCCATCGTGCCGACGTTGCGCTTGATCTCGATGCCTGGAGTCTCGGCCGGCACGATGAACATCGACATCCGGGCGTGCGGCGGGGCGTCCGGGTCGGTGACGGCCATGACGATGAGGAAGGCCGCGTACCGGGCGTTGGAGGAGAACCACTTCTCCCCGTCGATCACCCACTCCCGGCCGTCCCGCCGCGCCCGGCTGACGAACTCCTTGGGGTCGGCGCCCGCCTGCGGTTCGGTCATCGAGAAGGTGGAGACGATCTCCCCGTTCAGCAGCGGCCGCAGATAGCGGACCTTCTGCTCCTCGGTGCCGAACATGGCGAGGATCTCGGCGTTGCCGGTGTCCGGGGCGGCGGTGCCGAACACCGTCGGGGCCCAGTAGGAGCGGCCGAGGACCTCGTTGAGGAGGGCGAGTTTCACCTGGCCGTAGCCGGGACCGCCCAGTTCGGGGCCGAGGTGACAGGCCCACAGGCCCTGCTCGCGGACCTGCCGCCGCAGCGGCCGCAGAATCGCGCGGGCCTTCTCGTTGCGGGTGTCGTACGGGTCGCCGCCGTGCGGGAACAGCAGGTCCAGCGGTTCGACCTCCTCGCGTACGAAGGACGCCGCCCAGTCCAGCCTGGACTGGAACTCCGGGTCGATCGTGAAATCCAGCATGGCGAAAACAGTATACTTTTTACCGCTCCCGGTCCATACTCTGGGACGGAGTTGGCGTATTGGGTATGCGCAATAGCGATGAGCCGCAGAGGAGTTGGTCCGATGCAGAGGCCGATGGAGGGCGTGCGGGTGCTCGAGGTCGCGCAGTTCACCTTCGTCCCGGCGGCGGGCGCCGTGCTCGCCGACTGGGGAGCCGACGTGATCAAGATCGAGCACGCCGAACGCGGTGACGCACAGCGCGGGCTGGTCCGGGTGCTCGGCTACGAGGCCGCCAGCGAGGGGTCGTCGTTCTTTCCGATCATGGAAGGCCCCAACCGGGGGAAACGCAGTGTCGGTCTCGCCCTGGAGAAGCCGTCCGCGCGGCCCGTGCTGGAGGAACTGATCCGCGGCAGCGACGTGTTCCTCACGAACTTCCTGCCGGAGGCGCGGGCGAAGCTGCGGATCGACCTGGAGGACGTGCGGGCGATCAACCCCGCCATCGTCTACGTCCGCGGCAGCGGCTTCGGCACCCGTGGGGACGAGGCGGACAAGGGTGGCTATGACAGCACGGCCTTCTGGGCACGTGGCGGAAGCGCCGCCGGTGTCACCCCGCCCGGGGCGGACCGGATGACGCGGATGCCCGCGGGCGCCTACGGCGACTCGATGGGCGGCATGACACTGGCGGGAGGCATCGCCGCCGCCCTGTACTCCCGTGCCACGACCGGTGAACCCTCCGTGGTGGACGTGTCGTTGGTGGGCGTCGGCGCCTGGGCGACACAGTTCACGGTCAACCTCGCGCTGATGACCGGCGGCCCGCTCCCCGCGAGGACCCCGCCCCGGCACGGCTCGGCCACCAACCCGCTCATCGGGGCCTACCGCACCTCCGACGGCCGCTGGATAGAACTGTCGATGCTGCAACCCGGCCGGTACTGGGCGGAGTTCTGTGAACTGGCCGGACGCGGGGACCTGAGCGCCGACGAACGCTTCGACAGCACCGAGAAGTTGATGGCCAACGCGGCCGAGGCCGCCGGGATCGTCGCCGGTCTCATCGCCGCCCGCCCCTTCGTCGAGTGGGTCGAGATCCTCTCCCGGGGGGAGGGGCAGTGGGCGGCCGTGCAGAACGCCTGGGAGGTCGGCCAGGATCCCGCCCTGCGCGCCAACGGTCTGATCGCCCCCGTCGTGGACGCCGACGGAGTCGACCGCGAACTGGTCGCGAGCCCGGTCCAGTTCGACGAGCGGCCGGCCGGCCTCACCCGGGCACCCCGGTTCGCGGAGCACACCGACGAGGTCCTGCGCTCGCTGGGCCTCACCGAGGACGAGCTGATCGCCCTCAAGATCGACGGCGCGGCGACGTGACGGACGGACCCGGACGTACGACGAGAGGAGCCGTGATGCGTACGGCGCCCGAACCCGACGGAACCCACGAAGGCCTGCCCGCCTATCACTTCGACAACCGGCTCGGCGGCCCGGTCCTCAGTCACCAGGAGCGCTGGGACGAGATGGCCGGCACCCACTCCGGGTTCCGCAGCACCGTCGCCCGCGGCTACTGGGTCGTCACGGACGGCCCGGAGGTGCAGAAGGCCCTCCAGGACTGGCGGACCTTCTCCAACAGGTCGGTGACCGCGCTCGAGCCGGACCCGAAGTTCCTGTGGATCCCCGAGATGCTGGACCCACCCGTGCACAGCGTCTGGCGGCGCCTCCTCGGCCGCTACTTCTCCCCGAGCACCGTCGCCGCCCGGGAACCGGAGATCCGCCGGGTCGCCGCGGAGATGATCGACGCCCTCAAGGACCGTGACGGCGCCGACGTGCTCGACGCGTTCGCGCGCCGGTTCCCGACCCTGATCTTCATGCGGCTGATGGGCCTGCCGGAGGAGGACCTGCCCGTCTTCCTCGCCTGGACCCACGAGCTGCTGCACCTGTCCCACGCCGAGGACCCGGACGGCGCCCGGCAGCTGACCGCCATGCGCGAGGTCTCCGCGTACTTCGAGGAGCAGATCGCCCTGCGCCGCAGGACACCGCGCGACGACCTGCTCTCCCACGCCATGGCCTGGACGATCGACAGCGAGCCGATCGGCGACCGGGACATGCACGCCTTCTGCGTCCTGATGTTCCAGGCGGGCTTCGACACGGTCCCCATCTCGATCGGCTGGGCGCTGTACCACTTCGCCACGCACCCGCGGCAGCGGGCCGAGATCCTCGCCGACCCGTCGCTGATCCCCACCGCGGTGGAGGAGATCCTGCGCGTCTACTCGTTCGTCGTTCCGGCGCGCAAGGCGACGACGGACGTCGAGATCGGCGGCTGTCCGGTCAGGGCCGGCGAGATGGTGATGCTGCCGCTGGCGGTCACCAACCGTGATCCCGAGCGCTACGACAACCCGTTGGAGGTGGATCTGCACCGCAGGACCACCAGCCACATCGCGTTCGGCTCGGGCCCGCACCGCTGCCTGGGCTCGCACCTCGCCCGCCTCGAACTCAACGTGGCGGTCGAGGAATGGCACCGGCGCATCCCCGACCACCGGGTCGCACCCGGTCAGGAGCTCTGGCAGCACGGCAACATGTACGGGATCAAGTCGCTCCGGCTCCAGTGGTGAGGGGGCGGCCGTGACGCATCCCCTCCGCGCGGCGGACCTGTACCACACCGGCATCGTGGTCCCGGACATCGGCGCCTGGAAGGCCCGCATGGGCGAGGTCGCCGGGTACCGGTGGACCGCCACCATGTCCGCGGAGCTACCGGTCAGGCTCGCGGACGGCGACCGGGTGCTGAACCTCCGCTACGCGTACTCGCTGGACGCCCCGCACCTCGAACTCGTGCAGGAGATCCCCGGGACACCCTGGACGGCGTCCGGGCACAGCGCCACGCACCACCTCGGCTACTTCTGCGACGACCTCACGACGACCTCGCACCGGCTGACCGAGGCAGGCTTCGCCCGGGAGGCCTGCGCGGTGATCGACGGCGCGCCGTCGGTCTTCGCCTACCACCTGGCCCCCTCCGGGCTCCGGATCGAGATAGTGGACCGCTCCCGGATGCCCGACTTCTCCGCCTACCTGCGGTCGAAGACGCCCCAGTGACAGCCGAGGACGGAAAGACGTGGCACCGACCTTCACTTCCACCCCCACCCCCACCCCCACCCCCACCCCCATCTCCGGCTCCGGCTCCGGCTCCGGCTCCGATTCCGGCTCCGGCTCCGGCTCCGGCTTCAACGCCGTCTCCACCTTCACGGAGGAGCACGAAGAGCTCCGCTCGACGCTGCGCCGCTTCCTCGCGGACAAGGCGCCGAGCGGGGCCGTACGCCGGGCGATGGAGTCCGCGCAGGGTCACGACCCGGCGCTCTGGCGGCAGATGGCCGGTCAACTCGGGCTGCACGCGATGGCGTTGCCGCCGCGGTACGGCGGATTCGGTGGCGGCCCAGTCGAGTTGGGGATCGTCCTGGAGGAACTCGGCCGGGTGCTGCTGCCCTCGCCGTACTTCGCCACCGTGGCCCTCGCCGGACAGGCCCTCGCCGCGTCCGGCGACGAGACGGCGAAGGCGCGCTGGCTGCCCGCGATCGCGGACGGCTCGCTGACCGGCACGCTCGCGCTGGCCGAGGAGAGCGGGTCGTGGAACCTGGAGGACGTGGCGGCCGAGGCGGTGTACCGGGACGACACCTGGCGGGTCTCGGGGACGAAGATGTTCGTCGTCGACGGCCACCGCGCCGACCTGGTCCTCGTCGTGGCCCGTGCGGACACGGGCCCCGCACTGTTCGCCGTCGAGGGTGCGGCGCCCGGAGTGACCCGCACTCCGCTGGAGACGCTCGACCCGACCCGGCGACTCGCGCGGATCGACCTCGACGGCGCCCCGGCCCCGCGGGTCGGTCCGGCGGGCGACGCCACCGGATATCTGCGCACGGTACTCGACCTCGCGGCCGTGGCACTCGCCGCCGAGCAGGTGGGCGGGGCGCGGGCGTGTCTGGAAGCGGCGGTGCAGTACGCGGGGACGCGGGTGCAGTTCGGGCGTCCCATCGGCTCGTTCCAGGCGGTCAAGCACAAGTGTGCCGACATGCTGCTAAGGGTCGAGGCCGCGCGGTCGGCGGCGTACCACGCGATGGCCGTGGCGGCCGGGGCAGCGGTCCCGGGCGGGCCGTCGATGCCCCGGACGGCCGGCGGAACGGCCGGCGGAAGGGGCGGGCTGCCCGTGGCCGCCGCGGTCGCCGCGGCGTACTGCGCGGACGCCTTCACCCACGCGGCCAAGGAGAACATCCAGATCCACGGCGGCATCGGCTACACGTGGGAACACGACGCACACCTCTACCTGAAGCGCGCGAAGTCGTCCGAGCAGCTCCTCGGAAGCCCGGCGACGCACCGGAGACGGCTGGCCGACCTGGCCGGGATCTCCGTTGCCACGGCGACGAAAGGCTGATCACGTGGGAATTCGCGACCGCCTGTCCCGGCTGCTGACCGAAGCCGCCGCCGACGCCGAGGCGATCGAGCACGACGGGCGGTGGTGGACCTGGGGGGAGGTCCGGCGCACCGCGCGCAATCTCGGCGAGGCACTCGACGCGGTGGGCGCGCAGGCCGGCGCCCGCGTCGGTGTCGTCCTGGAGAACCGGCCCGAGCACGTGGCCGTGGTCGCCGCGGTGATCGCCTCCGGGCGTTGCCTGGTGATGCTCAGCCCGCTGCAGCCGGCCGCTCGGCTCGCCGCCGACATCACCCACTGCGAGCCGCCCGTGGTCGTCTCGGGCGCCGAACCCCTGGCTCGCGAGGGCGTCCTGGCGGCGGTGACCGCTCACGGCGCGGCCCTTGAACTGGGCACGGACGGCACCCTGCGGCCGGTCGGCGGCACAATGCCCGCCGGGGCGCCGGTCAACCTCGGTGTCGCCGTGGAGATGCTCACCTCCGGCACCACCGGGCCCCCCAAGCGCGTCCCGCTGCGCCTCGGCCAGCTCGACCAGGCGCTGGTCTCCGGCGGGCAGAGCCCCAACCCCGAGAGGCTGCTTTCGCGGTCGGCGTCGCTCGTGGCCACCCCGCTCGTGCACATCGGCGGGCTGTGGCGGGCGCTCGCCTGTCTGGCGACCGGCCGCCGCATGCTGCTGATGCCCAGGTTCGCCGTCGAACCGTGGGTGAGCGCCGTGGAACGGCACCGGCTGCGGGCGGCGAGTCTGGTGCCGGCCGCCCTGCGCGCCGTACTCGACGCGGGGGTGCCGAAGGAGCGGCTGGCGAGCCTCCAGGTCGTCACCTCCGGCACGGCGCCCTGCCCGGCCGAACTCGCCGACGCGTTCCTCCGTGCGTACGGCATCCCCGTCCTGATGACCTACGGCGCCACCGAGTTCGCGGGAGCGGTGGCGGGCTGGACGCTGCCCCTGCACGAGCGGTGGTGGCGGCGCAAGGCGGGCAGCGCCGGGCGCGCCTTCCACGGGGTCGAGCTGCGGGTGACCGGCGAGGACGGCGCCGAACTTCCCGTCGGCAGGACGGGACGTCTGGAGGTCCGTACCGAGCAGAGCACCGGGGGCGGCCGGACGTGGGCGCGCACCAGCGATCTCGCCCGGATCGACGCGGACCGGTTCGTCTGGATCGAGGGACGCGCGGACGACGCCATCATCCGCGGCGGCTTCAAGGTGCAGCCGGAGACGGTCCGGCGCGCCCTGGAGACGCACCCGGCCGTACGGGAGGCGGCCGTGGTGGGGCTGCCGGACGCGAGGCTGGGCGAGGTGCCGGTCGCGGCCGTCGAGGCCGAGCCGGGACAGCCGGCCCCGGACACCGCCGAACTCGTCGCCCACTGCCGGGGCCGTCTCACCCCGTACGAGGTGCCGGCGCACATCGTCCTCCTGGACGCCCTGCCCCGCACCCCGTCGAGCAAGGTCGGCCGGATGGAGCTGCTGGCGCTCGTGCGCGGTCGACTGGCTCAGCAGGAGCGCGTGGAGGAGGACCGGAGATGACCACCACCGAGCGGTTCGGTGTGCTGACCGACGAGGCGGTCGAGCGCTCCCGCCGACGCCTCGGCGTGCCCCAGCCCCAGCGCAACCCCCCGCACAACTACGAGGTGACCTGGGACGGCGTACGCCACTTCACGTACGGCTACGGCGACGACAACCCGCTCTACGGCGACCCGGAGTACGCGGCCGCGACCCGCTGGGGCTCGCTAGTCGCACCGCCCACCTTCCTGTACACGATGGGGGAGGACGCGGCCCCGGCGCCGGACGCCGGGACCAGGGCGCTGCTGAAGGGCGACCCCTTCGCCGGGCTCGGCTCCTACCAGGCGGTGATGGAGTTCGAGTGGTGGCGGCCCCTGCGACTCGGCGACCGCTGCCGCGTGTTGCAGACACAGGTGGGTGTGCACCTCAAGCCCAGCAGCTTCGGTGGGCGCACCGCACACGTGGTCCGCGACTACCTCTACGCCGACGGACGCGGCGAGATGCACGCCCTGCGGCGGGGCACCTGGATCAACGCCGAGCGGCACACGTCGAAGAAGAGGGCCAGGGAACGACTCGTCCAGGAGCCGTACACCCCCGCGCAACTCGCCGAGATCGACGCCGCGTACGCGGCCGAGGCCCGGCGCGGCGCCGAACCCCGCCACTGGGAGGACATCGAGGTCGGCGAGGAACTCCAACCACGGGTGAAGGGGCCGCTGACCACCACCGACGTGATCGTCTGGCACCTGGGCTGGGGTATGCAGCTCACCCCGCCGGGGGCCTTCGGGATCGCCGCGCGGGTACGGCGCAAGGCGCCGGGCCTCTATCCGCCGAACCCGCTGAACGTCCCCGACACCGTGCAGCGTCTGCACTGGGAGCCGGAGCGGGCGCGGGAGCTGGGCCTGCCGGGGTCCTACGACTACGGGGGCATGCGCGAGACCTGGCTGTGCCATCTGCTCACCGACTGGATCGGCGACGACGGCTGGCTGTGGAAACTCCGCTGCGAGCACCGGAAGTTCAACTACCTGGGTGACACCACATGGGTGCGCGGCACGGTGGTCGGCAAACGGCGGACGGCCGGACGGGCCGAGGTGCACATCGACGTGCGGTGCGAGAACCAGCGGGGTGAGATCACCACCCCCGGAACGGCCGTCGTCCTGCTGCCGACCCGCGACGGACCCGTCGAACTCCCGGCGCCCCCCGCGGCCGACCTGGACGGCATGGTCGCCCATGAACTGACCCGATTCGCCGTCACCGGCGATCACAAACACGATTCGAGGAGGTAGGCGTGCCGGACGAGGTGCTGGTGGAGCGCCGTGGCGCGGTGCAGGTCATCACGATCAACCGCCCCGCGGTGAAGAACGCGCTGGACGCCGCGGTGGCCGCCGAAGTGGCGGCCGCGGTGGACCAGCTCGACGGGTCGGACGAGTTGCGGGTCGGTGTGCTCACGGGGGCGGGCGGCACGTTCTCGGCCGGCATGGACCTCAAGGCGTGGCTGCGCGGCGAGTCGCCCGCCATCGAGGGCCGTGGCCTGTGCGGGATCAGCCTGACGCCGCCGCGCAAGCCGCTGATCGCCGCCGTCGAGGGCTGGGCCCTGGCCGGCGGCTTCGAACTGCTGCTGGCCTGCGACCTGGTCGTCGCCGCCCGCACCGCCCGGCTCGGAGTGCCGGAGGTGACGCGCTCGCTGGTCGCGCGGGCGGGCGCCGCACTTCATCTGCCGCGTCGGATCCCGTACGCGATCGCCCTGGAACTCCTGCTCACCGGCGAGCCGATCGACGCCGTACGAGCCGCCGCATACGGCCTGGTCAACCGGCTCACCGACGAGGGCGGCGCACTCGACGGCGCACTTCGACTCGCCGGGACCATCGCCGCGAACGGCCCCCTGGCGGTCGTGGCGACCAAGCACATCGCCCGCTCCACCGCCGACTGGACCCCGGATGAGGCGTGGGGGAAGCAGTTCGACATCGCGGAGCCGGTGTTCCGCTCGCAGGACGCCCGTGAAGGGGCGGCGGCGTTCGCGGAGAAGCGGGCGCCGGTCTGGAAGGGACGCTGACCATGACGGCAGGGCCGCTCGCCGGCTGCCGGGTCGTCGAGCTCGGCGGTATCGGACCGGCGCCCTTCGCCGGGATGCTGCTGGCCGACCTCGGCGCGGAGGTCGTCCGCGTGGACCGGCCCCGGCGGGCGGACGAACCGGACGCCGGGGGACCGGCGGACGTGCTGGGCCGGGGCAAGCGGTCGGCCGCACTCGACCTCAAGGACCCCGCCGCGACCGCCTCGTTCCTCCAACTCGTCGAGCGAGCAGACGTGTTGATCGAGGGATTCCGCCCCGGCGTCACCGAACGGCTGGGCATCGGACCGCACGACTGCCTGGCCCGCAACCCCCGCCTGGTCTACGGCCGGATGACCGGCTGGGGCCAGGAAGGACCCCTGGCGGCGGCGGCCGGACACGACATCACCTACATCGCGCCGACCGGCGCGCTCGGCGCCATCGGGGACGCGGACGGTCCGCCGCAGATCCCGCTGAACCTCGTCGGCGACTTCGGGGGCGGCGGTTGCTACCTCGTGATCGGTGTCCTGGCCGCGCTGCACGCAGTAGCCCGCACGGGCAGCGGCCAGGTCGTCGACGCTGCCGTCGTCGACGGCACGGCCCATCTCCTGGCCAGCACCTTCGCCAAGCTCGGGCGCGGCGAGTGGAGCGACGAGCGGGGCGTCAACCGGTTCGACGGCGGCTGGCCCTTCTACGCCGTGTACGCCACCAAGGACGGCCGCCATGTCGCCGTCGGCGCGCTGGAGCGCAAGTTCTACCGGAGCCTGGTGGAACTGCTCGACCTGGGTGTGGATCCGGACCGCCAGCACGACCGGTCCACCTGGCCGCGGCTGCGGGAGCTGTTGGCGAAACGGTTCGCGCAGCGCACCCGCGATGAATGGGCGGCGCTGTTCGAAGGCACCGACGCCTGTGTGGCACCCGTCCTGAGCCTCACCGAGGCGGCCGCCCACCCCCACCTGGCCGCCCGAGGCAGCCTCTTCGTCCGCGACGGAGTGGTCCAGCCCGCCGCCGCGCCCCGCTTCTCGGCGACCCCGTCGAGCGCGGGCCGGCCGGCACCCGCGGTCGGCGCCGACACCCGGGCCGTGTTCAGGGACTGGGGAGTCGGCACCCCCGCGCGGTACTCCGACTGACCCGAAGGAGCTCTCATGCGAGACGCCGTCATCGTCGACGCCGTACGCACCCCGATCGGCAAGCGCAACGGCTCGCTCGCCCCCGTCCACGCGGCGGATCTGTCGGCCCGGGTGCTGAACGCCCTGGTCGAGCGCACCGGCGTGGATCCCGGCACCGTGGACGACGTGGTCTGGGGCTGTGTCACCCAGGTCGGCGACCAATCCAGCAACGTCGGCCGGTTCGCCGTGCTCGCCGCCGGCTGGCCCGAACACGTCCCCGCCGTCACGGTCAACCGGGCCTGCGGCTCCAGCCAGCAGGCGGTCGACCAGGCCGCGCACGCGGTCATGGCGGGCCAGTACGACCTCGTGGTCGCGGGCGGCGTCGAGACCATGAGCCGGGTGCCGCTCGGCTCGCACCGGATCACGGGACAGCCGTACGGTCCCGCCGTCCTCGCCCGCTACGACGGGTTCGAGTTCGGTCAGGGCATCGGCGCCGAACTCATCGCCGAACGCTGGGGGCTGACCCGCACCAGGCTCGACGAGTTCGCCGCCGGTTCGCACGCGAAGGCCGCCGCGGCGATCGACGCGGGCGTCTTCGACGACCACATCGTGCCGATCGAGGTCGACGGAACCACGTTCGGTGTGGACGAGGGGCTGCGGCGGGGAACCTCGGTCGAGACCCTGGCGCGTCTGAAGCCGTCGTTCAAGGAGGACGGCGTGATCCACGCCGGGAACGCCTCCCAGATCTCCGACGGCGCCGCCGCCCTGCTCGTCACCACCCCGGAGAAGGCCCGCGAACTCGGTCTCACCCCGATCGCCCGCTACCACACCGGAGCCGTCAGCGGCGCGGACCCGATCACCATGCTGCTCGGCCCGGTCCCCGCCACCGAGAAGGTGCTGCGCCGCTCCGGGCTGTCCATCGGCGACATCGGTGTGTACGAGGTCAACGAGGCGTTCGCCCCTGTGCCGTTGGTCTGGCTGGCCGAGACCGGCGCCGACCCCGAGCGGCTCAACCCGCTGGGCGGGGCGATCGGGGTGGGCCATCCGCTCGGCGGCTCCGGCGCCATCCTGATGACCCGGCTGCTGGCCCGGATGCGGCGCGAGGACCTCCGCTACGGGCTCCAGACCATGTGCGAGGGCGGCGGCACGGCCAACGCCACGGTCATCGAGCTGCTGCGATGACCGCCGTGGAGCGTCCGCTGCCCCAACCCACCCTCGCCAGTGCGGGGTTCTGGCGGTCGGGGGCCGACGGGGTGCTGCGGATCCCGCACTGCGCGCACTGCGGACGGTACTTCCATCCGCCGCTGCCGCTGTGCCCGTCCTGCCGCGGCCGGGCGCCGGCCCTGGCACCGGTCTCGGGGAAGGCGGTGGTCGTCGGGTTCAGTGTCAACCACCAGACCTGGCTGCCGGGGTTCCCGCCGCCGTACGTCGTCGCCGTGGTCGCCCTGGCCGAGGACGACCGGGCGCGGCTGACCACGAACATCGTGGGCTGCGGGCCGGACGAGGTGCGCGTCGGCATGCGGGTCAGGGTGCGCTTCGAGCGGCTCGAAGAGGACGTGTACGCCCCCCTGTTCGAGCCCGACCCGCAGGCCGAGGCCGCCGAGGGGCCCGGCCCGCTGCCCGAACCCCGTGAGATCCGCACCGCCCTGCGGCCCATGGCCTCGCCCCACAAGTACGAGGACCGGGTGGCGCTGACTGGTGTGGGGCAGTCACGTGTGGGCCGACGGCTCATGGCCGACCCGCTCTCCCTGACCGTCGACGCCTGCCTGGCCGCGGTCGCGGACGCGGGGCTCGGCATCGAGGAGATCGACGGGCTCTCCACCTACCCGGGGCCGAGTCCCGACGGCATGAGCGAGGGTGGCGTCACCGCCCTGACCGAGGCCCTGCAACTGCGGCCCACCTGGCTCAACGGCGCGCGTGAGGTGCCGGGCCAGATCGGCTCGATCACCGCGGGCATGCTCGCGGTCGCCGCCGGGCTGTGCCGGCACGTGCTGTGCTTCCGCACCGTGTGGGAGTCCTCCCACAACGCGCTGCTGCGGTCCGGGCGCTGGCACTCCGGCAGCGGCCGCGCCACCGGCATGTTCGAGTTCCGGGCGCCCTTCGGAGCGATGTCCGCCGCCCAGTGGATCGGCTGCAACGCCTCCCACTACCTGCACCGTTACGGCGTCGGGCGGGAGGCACTGGGCGCGATCGCCGTCACCGCGCGGGCGAACGCGGCCCGTAACCCCGAGGCCCTGCACCGCGCCCCGATGACGCTCGACGACTACTTCGATGCCCGCCTGATCACGACCCCGTTCGGTCTCTACGACTGCGACGTCCCGTGCGACGGCGCGGTGGCCGTCGTCGTGTCGGCGATCGAGACGGCGTACGACCGCCCCCGGCCGCCCGTCCTGGTGGAGTCGGTCGGCACGGCCGTACTCGAACGGCTCAGCTGGGACCAGGACACCCTGATCCACCTGCCGCAGTCGCACGGCCCCTCCGCACACCTGTGGACCCGCACCGGCCTCACCCCCGCCGATGTCGATGTCGCCCTGCTCTACGACGGGTTCACCTTCAACGCCCTGTCCTGGATCGAGGGACTCGGCTTCTGCGGGCCGGGCGAGGCGACCGACTTCATCGCCGGGGGGAAAACCATCGCCCTGGACGGCGACCTCCCGCTGAACCCGCACGGCGGCCAGCTCTCGGCAGGCCGGCTGCACGGCTACGGCTTCGTCCGCGAGGCCATGCTGCAACTGCGCGGCGACGCGGACGGCCGCCAGGTCGGGGGCGCCCGGGTGGCCGTGGTCACGGCGGGCGGGGGAGTGCCGTCGGGGGCGATGCTGCTGAGGAAGGCCGAGTAGACGGCCTTCGCTCGCATGTGGCCGTCGAAGACGACGGACGGCGCTCCGGCCTTTTGCAGGGCGCCGGCCACGAGGTGACGGGTGCCCTCTCGTCGTTTCGACGGACCATGTGTCGACCGGTCGGTCCAGTCACCCCTGTCGTCGGGGCTCCCGCGGCAACCCCAGCCCGCGCTCGGCGACCTGTGTCCGCAGCACCTCGTTCGCCCCGCCCGCGATCGTGTACGCGCGCGAGTACAGGTGCGCGTCCTGCCACCACCCGCCCGCCACGGCCTCCGGGTCGTCCTCGGTGAGCAGTCCGTCCGTGCCCTGGAGGCGCAGCCCGAAGTCGGCCAGGTCGTGATTGAGCTCGCTGAAGAAGACCTTGCCCAGCAGGGCGTCCTCGGGCCGCTCCGTGCCGTGCAGCATCCTCGACTGCGCGAGACCGGTCATCGCGGCGTTCACCTGTACCCGTGCCGCGAGTTCACCGATCGCCTGCCGGGTGGCGGAGTCGTCGAGGGCGGGCCGGCCGCCGACCGGCGTCTCCTCGGCGAGCCGCACCAGGTCGTCCAGCACGGCGGACAGCTCGGCGCCGCGCGCGGCCACGCCGGAACGTTCACGGCCGAGGCTGCTCATCGCCACCCGCCAGCCGTCGTTCACCCCGCCGATCACCTCGGCGGCCGGTATCCGGACACCGTCGAGGAAGACCTCGTTGAAGTCGGTGGTCCCGGTGATCTCGCGCAATGGCCGCACGTCGACGCCGGGGCTGCGCATGTCCAGCGCGAGCGCCGTGATACCCCGGTGCTTCGGGGCGTCCGTGTCGGTGCGCGCGAGCAGGTAACCCATGTCCGCGTGCCGGCCGTTGGTCGTCCACACCTTCTGGCCGTCGACGACGAACACCGCGTCCTCGCCCTCGCCCTCGCGGCGGGCCCGGGTGCGCAGCGCCGCCAGGTCGCTGCCCGCCTCCGGCTCGCTGAACAGCTGGCACCACACGTCCGCGCAGCTGCGGATGCGGGGCAGGAAACGCGCGCGCTGTGCGTCGGTGCCGAAGTCGAGGAGGGCGGCCGAGGCGAGTGAGGCCGCGCCGACGGGCGGCCAGGTGCGGGCGCGGGCGATCTCCTCTGCGACGACGGCCGGTTCGAGGGGATGGGCGTCCGGCCGGCCACCGTACTCGGCGGGCCAGTCGATGCCGAGGAGGCCCGCCCCGTACAGCTTCGCGGTCCACTCCCGGATCGCCGGCATCAGTGCGGGGTCGGGTGCGCGCACTCCGGAGTGCGGCTTGGCCCCGGGCGCGTGCTCCGCCACGAAGGCGCGCACCTTCCTGCGGAACGCCTCGAGTTCGGGTGCGGGTTCCAGTCGCATCGCCGCCGGCTCCTCGGTCCTCAAGCTGATCCTCATACAGGCCCCCGGTACAGGCCCTCATGCGGGTCCTTGTACGGGTCCTCATGCAAGTGATCTCGAATAGAGGGTACTCTAACGGGATCATCAGGTCCGTCGCCAGGGCCCAGACGGCAGAATCAGTACCCCGATCTCGGCGCGGGACGTCCGTCCCGCACGTTCCGCGCCCCGGTGGCCAATAGACTGGGGATCCGCAATGTCCCCTCAGAGGAGTTGGCCCATGGCGACTGCCGTCGACCGCGAGCCCGACGGCGAGACCGGTATCCCGGTCGGCAAGCTGGCCGCTCAGACCGCTCAGCGCATCGAGGCGACCGTGATCCGCCGGGGCTGGCCCGTCGGTGAGTCGCTGGGCTCCGAGGTGGACCTGCGGGAGCAGCTCGGGGTGAGCCGTGCGGTGCTGCGCGAGGCGGTGCGGCTGGTCGAGCACCACCAGGTGGCCAGGATGCGGCGCGGCCCGGGCGGCGGCCTGATCGTCTGCGCCCCCGACGCGGGACCGGCGACCCGGGCGATGGTGATCTACCTGGAGTACGTCGGAACCAGCGTCACCGACCTGCTCCGGGCCCGCCAGCTCCTCGAGCCGATCGCCGCCGGCCTCGCCGCCGACCGCATCACCGAAGAGGGCATCGCCACGCTCCGGGCCACGCTCGACTCCGAACGCGGTCACTGGGACGACCCGTCGGTCCATTCGCAGGACCCGCTGCACCCGGTGCTCGGACGGTTGTCGGGCAACCCGGTGCTGCACCTGTTCATCGACGTGCTCACCCGCCTGACCGCCCGGTACGCGCACACCTCCCGGCGGATCTCCAGGGCGGAGATGCACGCGGCGAAGGAGACCTCGCACCGTGAGCACCGCGCGGTGGTCGACGCCGTCATC
Source organism: Streptomyces sp. NPDC060000 (assembly GCF_042737375.1). Lineage (NCBI taxonomy): Bacteria > Bacillati > Actinomycetota > Actinomycetes > Kitasatosporales > Streptomycetaceae > Streptomyces > Streptomyces sp. NPDC060000. The sequence continues at coordinate 8,532 of NZ_JBHWUU010000014.1, read as the reverse complement.
GCCGACGACGGCGCACGCGCGCAGAGCGAGCTCACCGCGCATCTGGAGTCGGTGGCCGCCTGGATCGAGAAGCACCGGGTGCGCCGCGGGCAGCGGATCTCGGGGAACGTGGTCGAGCCCGAGCTGGTCGAAGGCCCACGGGCCAAGCTCGCCGAGGTGGTGGCCGCCCGGATCCACGACGACATCGCCGCGCGGGGCCGGCAGATCGGCATGGTCCTCGGCTCGGAGGCCGATCTGCTGGCCCGCTACGAGATCAGCCGGGCCGTCCTGCGGGAGGCGGTACGGCTGCTGGAGTACCACCAGGTCGCCCGGATGCGCCGGGGCCCCGGTGGCGGACTGGTCGTCACCGCGCCCGAGCCGCAGGCCAGCATCGACACCATGGCGCTCTTCCTCGAGTACCAGGGCGTCACCGCCGACGACCTGCGGATCGTCCGCAACGCCATCGAACTCGGCAGCGTCGCCCGGGTGACCGCCCGGCACGCCGAGGGGGACACGGAGGTCGCGGAGCGCCTCGCGAAGGCGGTCCGCCGGCCCACCGAGGGCCCGGTCGGCGATCTGCGCAAGGCCGACCTGTTCCACTCCGAACTGGCGGCCCTGTCCGACAACCCGGTGCTCTCGCTCTTCCTCTCCATCATCACCGAGCTGTTCCGCCGGCACGCCTCGGGCCACGACCGGCCGCTGCCCGGAGACACCGCGGCCGACGAGGTCCAGCACGTCCACCAAAGCATTCTCGACGCGATCGTCCAGGGCGACGCGGGAGTCGCCCGCCATCGCATGCGCCGTCACCTGGACGCTCTCATTCCCTGGTGGCACTGATTCAGTGAACTGATCTGAGACGCCCCATGCCCATTGCTCTGTGGCATGGGGCGTTCTGCTATGCCGGACGAGCTAATTGCGTATACTGAATAGGGTCGACGGTCGAAGGAGATCCGATGCGACGGACCCTGTTCGAACAGGACCACGAGGACTTCCGTCTCCTGGTCCGTGACTACCTCGCCCGCGAGGTGCTCCCGGTGTACGAGGACTGGCGGCGCGCCGCACTCGTCCCCCGCGAGCTGTTCACCTCGATGGGCAAGCTCGGCATCCTCGGCACGGCCGTCCCGGAGGAGTACGGCGGGGGCGGCCGCGACGACTACCGCTTCAACGTCGTCATCCAGGAGGAGTGCGCCCGCGCCGGCGTCACGCTGGGCGGCCTGCGCACCCATCTCGACGTGGTCGTGCCGTACTTCACCGGCCTCGCCGACGCCGGGCAGCGGGCCCGCTGGTTCCCGGGACTCGCCTCGGGCGAGCTGTACACCGCGATCGCGATGAGCGAACCGGGCACGGGCTCCGACCTGGCAGGCGTCACGACCCGGGCGGTGCGCGACGGCGACCACTACACACTGGACGGCGCCAAGACCTTCGTCACCGGCGGACACCACGCCGACCTGGTGATCGTCGTGGCCCGCACCGCCACCGACCCGGACGACCGGCGCGCCGGGCTCTCCCTCCTCGTGGTGGAGAAGGGCATGCCCGGGTTCACGGTCGGGCGCAGGCTGGAGAAGATCGGCCTCCCGGCCCAGGACACCGTGGAGCTGTCCTTCGACGGCGTCCGGGTCCCCGCCGCCAGCCTGCTGGGCGAGGAAGGCGCCGCCTTCACCCACCTCGGCCGCAACCTGGCCCAGGAACGACTGGCCATCGCGGTCGGCGCCGTCGCCCAGGCCCGCGCCGCGATCGACCTGACCCTCGCCTACGTCCGCGACCGGACGGTGTTCGGCAGACCGGTCGCCCACTTCCAGAACACGAAGTTCGAACTCGCCTCGATGTCCGCCGACCTGGAGGCGTCCCAGGCCCTGCTCGACACGGCGCTCACGGCGCTGGGCGCCGGCGAACTCGGTCCGGCCGACGCGGCCAGGACCAAGCTGTTCTGCACCGAGACGCAGGGCCGCGTCGTCGACCGCTGTCTGCAACTGCACGGCGGCCACGGCTACATCCTCGAGTCCCCGATCGCCCGGCTGTACGCCGACGCCCGGGTGACCCGCATCTACGGCGGGACCAGCGAGGTCCTGAAGACCATCATCAGCAAGTCCCTCGGCCTGTGAGGAGTCCCAAGTGAACATCGACGGTTCAGTGGCGCTGGTCACCGGCGGCGCCTCCGGCCTCGGACTGGCCACCGCGCGCCGCCTCGTCGACCGTGGCGGCCGAGTCGTCCTGGCCGACATCTCCGAGGAGCAGGGCGTCAAGGCGGTGGCCGACCTCGGCGACCCCGCCCGCTTCGTCCGCGCCGACGTCACCGACGAGGCCTCGGTCACGGCCGCCCTCGACGCGGCGCGGGAATCCGGTCCGCTGCGCTTCGTCGTGCACTGCGCGGGACGCGGCGGCGACCGCACCCGCATCGTCGACCGCGACCGCGCCCCCGGCGAACTGGCCACGTTCGCCGAGGTGATACGCGTCAACCTGATCGGCACGTACAACGTGCTGCGCCTGGCCGCCGCACGCCTCTCCGGCAACGACGTCGTCGACGGCGACCGCGGAGCCGTGGTCCTGACCGCGTCCGTCGCCGCCTTCGACGGCCAGATCGGCCAGACCTCCTACACCGCCGCCAAGGCGGGCGTGCACGGCATGACCCTTGTCGCCGCCCGTGACCTGGCGAGCTGGCAGATCCGGGTGAACACCATCGCGCCGGGAATCATGGACACCCCCATGCTCGGCCGGCTGCGCACCGACATCCGCGACGGACTCGCCGCGACCGTGCCCCACCCCAGACGCCTCGGTGATCCCGACGACTTCGCCCGCCTGGCCGTCGAGATGCTGGAGAACCCCTACCTCAACGGCCAGACCGTCCGTCTCGACGGCGCCCTGCGCATGGCTCCGCGCTGAACGGGCTGAGGGATCCGATGAGTTCGGCCGACGACTTCCGGGCCGCTCTGCGCACATTCCTGACCGGCCACCACCCCGGCCGGCGCCCGAAGGACCCCGCCGAACGGCTGGCCTGGCACAAGGCCTGGCTCGCCACGCTGTTCGACGCCGGGTACGCGGGCCCGGGCTGGCCACGCGAGTACGGCGGGATGGACCTGGACTTCGCGCGCCAGGTGATCTACCAGGAGGAGTACGCCGGAGCCCGGGTCCCGGGCCCTCTGGGCACCGGACTCGGCATCGCGGCGCCCACCCTGATCAAGTACGGCACACTCGGGCAGAAGGAACGCTTCCTGCGCCCCATGCTGCGCGGGGACGCCGTATGGGCACAGGGCTACTCCGAGCCGGAGGCGGGCTCCGACCTGTCGGCGCTTCGCACGACAGCCCGCCGGGAGGGAGGCGAATACGTCGTCAACGGGCAGAAGGTGTGGAACAGTTCGGCCGACGTCGCCGACGTCCTCTTCACCCTCGTCCGCACCGGACCTCCGGACTCGCGCCAGGACGGCATCAGTTACCTGCTGATCGACGCCCACGCCCCGGGCGTGACCGTACGCCCGCTGCGCGACCTCACCGGGGACGCGCACTTCTGCGAGATCTTCTTCGACGACGTACGCGTGCCGGTGGCCGACAGGGTCGGCGCGGAGAACGGCGGCTGGCCGCTGGTGCGGACGAGCCTCGGCCACGAGCGGGCGGCCGGTGCGATGAACCAGGCGGCCCTGTACCGCCGTGTGCTCGACGAGCTGATCGAGCTGGCGCACGCACGCGGGGCGACCGCGGACCCGCTGGTGTGCGACCGGCTGGCGGACTTCGAGATCCGGGTGTCGATCATGCGGCTCACCGGGATGCGGACCATCGCCGACATCATGGCGAAGGGTGAACCCGGACCCGCGTCCTCGACTTCGCGGCTCTTCGTCGTGACGTTCGAGCAGGAGCTCCACGAGTTCGCCGTGGACCTGCTCGGGCCGTACGGGATCCTCGGCCGGGGCGACCCGCACGCCGTCCAACGAGGGCGCTGGGTGCGGGGATTCCTGCGCACCCGGGCCTCGACCATCGGGGCGGGCACCGCCGAGATCCAGCGCAACACGATCGCCGAGCAGGTGCTGGGCCTGCCCCGCGACCCGGCGATGCCTACCACGGGGAGGGCGCGATGAGAGCCGCACGCTGTACGGGGTACGGGCCACCCGGGGGTCTGTCGGTGGTCGAACTCGACGATCCCGAGCCCGGGCCGGGCGAGGTCCTGGTCCACGTACACGCCGCCGCGGTCAACTTCCCCGACGTCCTGCTCGTGGCCGACCGCTACCAGGTGTCCGCACCGCTGCCGTTCACCCCCGGCAGCGAGTTCGCCGGCGTCGTGGCCGCCCTCGGACCCGGGGTCTCCGGCCCCGCGGTGGGCACTCCCGTGGCCGGGGCGGTGCTGACGGGCGCCTTCGCCGAGCGGGTCGTCGTCCCCGTCACGGGCCTGCGCCCTGTCCCCGACGGGCTCGACATGGTCCACGCCGCCGCCTTCCATGTGACCTACGCGACCGCCTACCACTGTCTGGTCACCGTCGGGCAGGGCAGGGCGGGGGAGTGGGCGGCCGTGCTCGGGGCCGCCGGCGGGGTCGGCTCCGCGGCCGTCGACATCGCGACCCGGCTCGGGATGCGCGTGGTCGCGGCCGCGTCGAGCCGGGAACGGCTCGCGGTCGCCCGCGAACTCGGCGCCGAGGCCGGCGTCGACTACGTGCGCGAGGACCTCAGGGCGCGGATCCGCGAGGTGACCGGCGACGGCGCCCACCTCGTGGTCGACCCGGTGGGCGGCGACCACTCCGAGGCCGCCCTGCGCGCGCTGCGGCGGAGCGGCCGGTTCGTGACCGTGGGCTACGCCGACGGGAGGATCCCCCGGATCCCGCTGAACCTGGTGCTGCTCAAGGACGCGGTCGTACGGGGCTTCGAGATCCGCCTGCTGCGGCAGTACGCCCCGGACGCGGTGGCCGCCGGCGACCGGGCGCTCGCCCGGATGGTCCGGGACGGGATGCGCCCGCTCGTCTCCCGCGTTCACCCCCTCGCCGAGGTGGCGTCGGCGCTGACCGACGTGGCGGAACGCCGCACCACCGGCAAGGTGGTCATCGACCTGACCGGCGCCTCCTGAACATCTGTCAGAACGTGGGAAGTTGAGGGCGTCGCTTGACGTATCCGGCGGCGTCCACGCGCATCTGCATGCCGGTGACGTAGCGGGACTCGTCGGAGACCAGGAAGAGCACGGTGTCGGCGATGTCCTCCGGTTCGACGTAGGGGATGCCGAAGCCGGTCGTCGCGGGGAAGGAGGGCAGCGCGTCCTCCCGCCCCGGGTTCTCCAGGTCGGGCCGGAACGACCGGTACATCAGATCGCTGTTGAGCATGTCGGTGTTGACGTTCGTGGGATGCAGCGCGTTGACCCGGATCCGCCGGGACGCGAGAACCGTCGCCAAGTCATGTACGAACGAGGCCACTTGACGCTTCGCGAACGAATAGCCCAGCCCGCCGGGCCCGTTGGCCGGGTTGTCGGTGGTCGCCGGGATCAGCCCGGCGATGGATCCGGTCGCGACGATCGAGGCGCCGTCGGGCAGATGGGGCAGGGCCGCGTCGACCGCGTGGACCACCCCGTTGAAGTCGACCGTGATCGCGTCGAGAAAGGCTTGCGCGCTCTGCCCGGGACCCAGCGGACAGATGCCGGCCTGGGCGACCACGGCGTCGAGGCGTCCCAGCTCGGCCACCCCCTCGGCCACGGCCGCCCTGAGCGCCGCCGGATCACGCACGTCCGCCTTGCGGGCGACGATGCGCCGGCCCAGCTTCTCGACCTCCCGCACCGTCTCGGCCAGGTCGTCCTCGGTGGCCAGCGGATAGCCGTTGGTGGCGATGTCCTCGCAGAGGTCGACGGCGATGATGTCGGCCCCTTCCGCGGCGAGCCTGACCGCCTGGGCCCGTCCCTGTCCGCGCGCGGCTCCGGTGATGAAGACGACCTTGTCCTGCACTCGACCCATGGGGTCTCCTTCCGTCGCACGAAAGAGTAGCCTTAATGGCGGGGTGAGGAATTGTTGGTTCCTCAGGAATGGCGCCATTTCTTGTCGATTTCCGGCCCGCCACCACTGAGTGGGACGCGATCAGTGCACGTAATGCGCCCAGTGCTAGAGAGTCCCCGAGACCGAGGGAGCACAAGGATGCCGTTGCAGCCATGGATGAAGTTGCTGTCGACCGACGATCATCTGATCGAGCCCCCGCGACTGTGGTCGGACCGTCTGCCGGCGAGGTTCCGGCAGGACGGGCCGCGCATCGTGGAGCAGCCGCGGGGAGCGGGACAGGCGCCCGCCGAGGTGTGGGTCTACGAGGACCGCGTCTACCCGTACATCGGCCTCAACGCCGTCGCGGGCAAGACACCCGAGGAGCTCGGCCTCGAACCGACCCGCTACGACGAGATGATCCCGGGCTGCTACGACCCCAGGGCCAGGATCCGCGACATGGACCTGGACGGGGTGTGGGGCGCCCTGTGCTTCCCGTCGTTCCCGGGGTTCTCCGGCCACGTCTTCCTCGACGGGAAGGACCGTGAGCTGGCGCTGCTGTGCGTGCGGGCGTGGAACGACTTCGTCCTCGACGAGTGGTGCGCCACCGCGCCGGGGCGGCTCGTCCCCCTGGTCATCATGCCGATGTGGGATGTACAGGCCTGTGTCGCGGAGATCCACCGGACCGCGGCCAAGGGGGCGAAGGCGATCTCCTTCCCGGAGAACCCCGCCCCCCGCGGCCTGCCCTCCTTCCACACCGACCACTGGGACCCCATGTTCTCGGCGGCCGAAGAGACCGACATGCCGCTGTGCCTGCACTTCGGCACCTCCGGCAAGCCCCCGAAGACGGCTCCCGAGGCCCCCTTCGCCGTGACCATCGCCCTCTTCGGCTGCAACGCCATGTTCGCCACCGCCGACCTGCTTTTCTCCCCGGTGCTGCACAAGCACCCCAAGCTGAAGATCGGCCTGTCGGAGGGCGGGATCGGCTGGATCCCGTACCTGCTGGAGCGCAGTGACGGCACCTGGGATCGGCACCGCTTCTACCAGAACGTCAACCAGAGCGTGCGGCCCTCCGAGCTGTTCCACAAGCACTTCCACGGCTGCTTCATCGACGACCGCTTCGGGGTCGAGGTCCGCCACCACGTCGGCATCGACAGGATCACCTGGGAGTGCGACTACCCGCACTCCGACTCCTACTGGCCCAAGAGCCGTGCCTACGCGGCCGAGGTCCTGGCCGACGTACCGGATGACGAGGTGCACAAGATCGTGGAGTTGAACACCCGCCGCCTGTACAACCTCCCGGCATGAGCCGGCGCCCGGAGTCCGAGCGGTCCGACTGGACCGACCTGGACCTGCTCACCCGTGAGGAGGCGCACGGCCGCCTCCTCACGGAGATCGCCGAGACGGACGTACGCCTCGCCGGACTCGGTGACTCCGACGAGGCCGAGCGAGATCTCCTCCGGTCCCGGCTGCGCGCCCTTCGCGAGGCGGCCGAGGAACTGACCGACCACTCGGAAGAGGGCTGAGGCCGCCATGGGACGTGTGGAGGGCAAGGTCGCGCTCATCACGGGAGCGGCGCGGGGGCAGGGCCGCTCGCACGCCGTGCGACTGGCCGAGGAGGGCGCGGACGTCGTCGTCACCGACGTCTGCCATGACATCGGCGACGAGCTGCCGTATCCGCTCGCGTCGAAGGAACAGCTGCAGGAGACGGCGGAGTCGGTGCGCGCGACGGGCCGGCGGTGTGTCGCCGTACAGGCCGACGTCCGCTCGATCGTCGAGGTGCGGGCGGCGGTCGACGCGGCGCGGACCGAGTTCGGGCGGCTCGACGTGGTGGTGGCCAACGCCGGGGTCATGAGTTCCGGCGCCGCCTGGGAGCTGTCCGAGGAGGTCTGGGACATCGTCGTCGACGTCAACCTCAAGGGCGCCTGGAACACCGCGCGGGCCGCGATCCCCTGGATGATCGAGGCCGGGCAGGGCGGTTCGATCGTCATCACCAGCTCGGCCGCCGGGATCCGTGGTCATGTGCCGTACGCCCACTACGTGGCCAGCAAACACGGCGTGGTCGGTCTGATGAAGGCACTGTCCAACGAGCTGGCTCCGCACCGCATCCGGGTCAACACCGTCCACCCCACGGGGGTCAGCGACACGGGCATCTCCGTCGGCGTGCCCGTCGAGGAACTCGCCGCCCGGGAACCGCTGTTCGCCCTCGCCGCGATGAACCCCCTCGCCCCGTACGTCGAGCCGCGGGACGTGTCCAACGCCGTCCTGTTCCTCGCCTCGGACGAGGCGCGGTACGTCACGGGACTGCAGTTCACCGTCGACGCGGGATCGACCAACAAGCCGTAGAACGGAGTGGATCGCATTGAAGATCACGGTCGACACGTCGGCGTGCTCCGGGCACGCGCGGTGTGCCGCGGCGGCACCGGGACTCTTCCGCCTGGACGAAGACGGCTATGCGCTGCCCTTCGAGGGAGAGGTTCCCGCGGGCCTCGAACAGGCCGCCCGTGACGGGGAGTCCGCCTGCCCGGAACGGGCGATCACCATCGGGTGACATGGCGCCGGGTGACATGGCGCCGGGTGACATGACGCCGGGTGGCATGGCTGAGCCCCACGGCTCGAAGGC
>NZ_JBHWUU010000013.1:11598-123286 GCF_042737375.1 Streptomyces sp. NPDC060000 | reverse complement strand
TCGACCCCGACCGTGCCTTCGCACCACCGGTAGATCTTGCTGCCTGAGCGCCTACTTGACCCGCCAGCGACATGAGATGTCTTCGACTGCTCGGCGACGGTGTGGTCGCGGGTGGGGACCAGGGTTCCGTCGACGATCAGCACGGTGTCCTTGCGGAACCGCTTGCGTTGCTGGAGGGCGAGCGCGGGTCCGAGGTGGTCGATGATGCGGTCGGCGGCGGACTTCGACACCCCGAACAGCGGCGCCAGTTGGCGCAGGGTCAGGTTGGTGCGCTAGTAGGCGGCGACCAGCAGCACGCGGTCCTCCAGCGGCAGGCTCCACGGCCGGCCCTTGCGCACCGGATCCGCACCTTCGCGCCGGAGCGCGGTGATCAGCTTGCCGAACTGTCGCGGGCTCAGCCCGGTGAACGGGGCTATCCAGGAGGGCTCCGACGCCGTGATCACACCAGACACAGCAAGACGGGAGGCGTGCAATTCCGTCCCTTGGTGTCCTCGGCTGTCCAGGTGGGTGAGTGGCAGCGGCAGCCAGTGTGGCTTGTCGCGGTTGTGGTGGTCCAAGTTCCGTCAGTGCCGTGGGTTCGGGTGGTCGCAACGGCCCTTGTGACAGCGGTGACTGGACCGCGACAAGAAAGCCCACAACTGTCAGTGGGCCTGTCCGGTCTCACTCTGCGTGGACGGCGACGACCGGCCGTCCCGCCATGACATCAACAGGGGGAACACCATGAAGTCGATCCGCCACAAGGCAGCCACCGCTGGCGCCCTTGCCGTCCCGGCCCTGGGCGGCACGCTCGCCGCGACCACGCCGGCCTCGGCCGCCACGGCTGGCGCCTACAACGGGGCGTGCGGCAAAGGATACGAGGTCTTCACCTCGACTCCGATCAAGTCCTCGCAGACCACCGTGGCCGCCACCACGTACGTGGCCTACAGTTCTGCGGACGGGCAGTGGTGCGCCGTCACCGTGCGCAGCAAGCCCGGTGCCCGCGTGTTCATGGAGGTCACCCTGGACACCTGGCCGACCAGCAGCACCCCTGAGAGGGATGCCGGCTCCTACACGACCTTCGCTGGCCCGGTGTACAAGGACCTGCCGAAGCCCGGCCTGTGCATGACCTGGAGCGGTTCGATCGACATCAACTACAACTCCGACCGTGGCCTGTGCCCCTGACCTGACGGCTGCCGGCGTGGCCGACCTACGGGCCGGCTACGCCGCCTGCCCCGCGGGCCGATGAGCAACATCACCATCAGCGGCCTGGTCCCCGAGGTCGACCACGTCCTTCGCGCCCGCTTCGGCCGACCCTCACCGATCACCAGGGCCCGGCGACCTGACGGTCGCCGGGCCGCAAAACGGTGTCGTCAAGCGGATGATGCATCCGCAACGGGGAGCCGTTCCGTTCCGCCGCCGAAGGGGAGGAAGACAGTGCGGCTGGCGAGGAACCAGGTGCCGTCGATCTTCCGGAAGATGTCCTCGTAGTGACCGACGTTCGCCGGGAGCCTGGGCTCGACCATTCCACCTGAGTAGCCATCGACCCGGTATGTCGTCAGATACGAGACGGCCCGCGCTGTCGCCTCGGACTCCACCGTGACCAGGATGTTCGTCATCAGACGACGCGACAGCCTGTCCGCCGGGCGAGAGGCGAAATAGGCGCGCAGAGCCTCGCGCCCCTCGATGCGCCGGTTCCCGAAAGGCCAGTGCCAGACACCATCGGGCGTGAACAGCTCGGCCACCGAACTCGGGTCGCCGAGGTCAAGGCGGTGGATGAAGTCCGCAATGATGCGCTCGCAGGCGCGTTCCGCGAGCATCCGCTCGACCGAGGGCATGACCTTGTCGTCCATACCCCTGTCTATCAGCCCCAACAGGTCCCAGGGCAACGGCTTTTCCGCACCAGCACCGGCAGGGCGCGCTCTTCGCTCCCCACCCTCCCCACTCGATTTACCAGCGGACGAACTGAGGCGAAGATCGGCCGTGGGGATTTTCGCGAAGCCTCATCACCGGCCGGCAACCAGACGCAGGTCAGGGGCGGGTGCTGAGGTGACGCACGTGCGGGCACCACTGGGTAAGGACGGGTGCCGCGCACCACTGGCACAGCGGCGTGCCGCTGTGCCCGAGCGCTGCCTCGGGGTTGTGGCGCCGTTCAGCCCTTGCGGGACGACATGGAGGTGACCGCCTTGGAGCCGATCCGGCCCAGGAGCGCGGCCAGTTCGGTGGGCGCGGACAGGAATGGGGAGTGGCCGGTGTTCAGGCGCTCAACCTGTGTGGCGCGGGTGGCCATCCGCTCCTGCAATGCGGGCGGGAGTGCCCTGTCGTCCTCGCAGAGCACATAGGTGGAGGGCACCGTCCGCCAGGCCGCCCGGGTCACCCGTTGCTGGAAGGAGCGCAGGCTCTGCGTGACGAGCCGGCTGACGGCGTCCTCGGCCTGCCCGTCGGGCAGGTCCCCGAACAGCGCGGTGCGGGGGTCGTCGAAGACGACGGGGGCTGTGCCGCGCAGATCCTCGGCCGCGTCGCCGCCGTGACCGTGCACGCTGAGCAGGGACTCTCCCTCCATGGGCAGATACGCCGCCAGGTAGACGAGGTGAGCGGCGGCAGGAAGGCCGGCGGCGGCCTGGGTAACCGGGAGGCCGCCGTAGGAATGGCCGACGACGATCACCGGACCGTCTGCCTGCCGCAGATGACCGGCTATCGCATCGGCGTCGTCGTACATCCCGGCGGCGGGTGTGCGCTGCGGTCCGGCACTGGGCAGGTCCACCGTCCGAGCCGTCCAGCCGTCGGCCGCAAGGGCCTTCCGCAGGAGGTCCCAGCACTCTGACCGGTGCCAGGCCCCGTGGACCAGGAGGAACGAGGGGCGCGGTGCGGTGGTGGGGAAGGCGTCGGCAGTGGCCGTTGCATCGGTGGACATGATGAGACTCCTGAAGTGTTCGGTGAAACGCATGCCGGCAGGGGGGCCGGATGTGCGGTGCAGCCGTCGGCGGTTCGGCCGCGTGGGCGGCTCGCGGAGACGGGCTCTAGCTTTGCTGCGCCGTGCCCGCCTCCAGCCGGGGACCGCCGCCGTGCTCCCTGCCGTCGCCAGCCGCCGCGCGTCGGCCGGTTTCCACGCCCTCGGCGTCATCCGTGCCTTGCCAACCATCTTTCGCGCTCTGACCGGCATCGTCTTTCGGCGTGCCCTGCTCGCGGGCGGTGGCGTGCCCCGCGGCGGTCCTGTGCGACGGCCATAGGAAGAACAGGACGATCAGTCCGCCGATCGCTGCCGCCAGTGCCGAGGTCAAGAACACCCGATCGAGGCCGGTGGCGAACGCCGTGTGCACCAACTGGTGAACCGCGCCCCGGTCGGCGGCGGGCGCCGCGTCCACCAGGCGTCGGGCCTGCCCGGCGGCCAGTGCCGAGGCACCCTTCTGCGGATCCGGCACCGTGCCGGTCCGGGCGAGCACAGCGGCCGCCCGGCTCGTGAAGACCGTGCCGCACACGGCGATGGCCAGGGTCATGCCCAGTTGACGGAACGTGTTGACAGCCCCGCCGGCCATCCCCGCCTGCTGCGGCGGCACGGAGGAGGTGGCAGCCGAGACCAGCACCGGCGTGGCCAGGCCGACGCCGATCCCGGTGACCGCGAGCCCTCCCATGAGTGCGGTCTGCCCCGCGTCGGGCGTCATACCCGCACGCAGGACCAGCATGCCTACCGCGACGGACAGGAGTCCGACGCCGATCGGCAGATGCGGTGCTAGCCGCTGGAGGTGACGGCCGGCCACGGCGGCCACGAGGAACGAAGCACCGGCCAGCGGGGTCAGGGCGAGGCCCGCCCCGACCGGGCTGAGGCCCAGTATGGACTGCAGCCACAGGGAGACCAGCACCAGGCAGCCGAAGGCGCCGCCCTGCAGCAGCAGCGCACCGCTCATCAAGGCGGCGAACGAGGGGCGGCGCAGCAGCGCGAGGTCCATCATCGGGACGCCCCCGCGTCGCGCCGTACGGTGCTCGATCACCACGAACGCGATGAGAGCCGAGGCGGTGACCGCGAAGGTCGTCAGGGTCTCGACCGAGGCCCAGCCCACCTCCCCGCCACGGATGAGCCCACAGGTGAGTGTGGCCGCGGCAATGGTGAAGGCCGTCGCACCGGGGATGTCGACACGGGCCCGGGTCCCGCCGAGCCGCACACCGTGGCCGGAGGTCCCGACGAGCTGGTAGGCGGGTCGGTCGGCACGCACCACCCGCAGCGTCGTGGCGATGGCGACAGCGGCGATCGGAAGGTTGACCCAGAAGATGGTCGGCCAGCTGAAGTGCTCGGTGAGCAGCCCGCCGAGCAGAGGCCCCGCGGCTGCGGCGGCTCCGTTGGCCGCGCCCCACACGCCGAAGGCCGTACCCCGGTCCCTGCCCTGGTAGGAAGTGAGCAGCAGGGCGGGAGCGGTGGCGAACATCGCGGCGCCGCCGACGCCCTGCACCACGCGGGCTGCGATCAGGACCTCCGCGTCGGGGGCGAGGCCGCACGCCAGAGAGGCCAGGCCGAAGACGCCCAGACCGCAGACGTAGGAACGCCGTTGGCCGAAGCGGTCCGCGAGGGAACCCGAGGCCAGCAGCAGGGCGGCGAGCGCCAGGGCATAGCCGTCGATCACCCATTGCAGAGAGGTGAAGGAAGCGCCGAGGTCGGCAGCCATGCTGGGCAGTGCGACGTTCACGATCGTCACGTCCACCAGCAGGATGAAGGCGCCCAAGCAGACCGCCGTCAGGGGCCACCATTTGCGCATGTCGAATTCTCCGTTCGGATTGAGCAGGTGTTCCGGGACCGAGTCCCGACCGTGATCGAGCCCGGGCGAACTGCGGCGGGCCGAGCCGGCCGGCGGGTGATCACGCGAAACAGCTTCGAGCCCTCACAGGCGATATCGTGAGCCAGAATGCTTGTCGTGCGCGGATCCGACAGAATGGGCCAGATGGCGACCTATCTCGACACCCCGAGCCATGAGTACCGCAGTCTGTCGGAAGAAGACATGGAGCTCGTGCACGCGCTGCAGATCAACGGGCGGGCCTCGTTCCGGGAGATCGCCGACGTCCTCGGAATCTCCGACCAGACCGCTGCGCGCCGCTGGGCACGGCTGCGGTCCGCCGGGAAGCTCCGGGTCCTCGGCCTGACCGATCCCCTACGGCTGGGGGACTCTGTCTGGCTCGTGCGCGTACGGTGCACGCCGGATGCCGCGTCCTCCCTCGGGAAGGCGATGGCACGGCGCACGGACACCACCTGGGTCAACCTGGATTCGGGCGGCACCGAGATCTCCTGCTCGGTACGCACCCGCAGCGCCGGGCCGGAGGAGTCCCCGCTCCTGCAGAAGCTGCCGCGCACACCACAAGTGGTGGACCTGTCCGCGCACTGCTCACTGCACGTCTTCTTCGGCCGCGACCTCGGCCCGATCAACAAGCGCGGCCCGCTGACGGCCGCACAGGTCGCGGCGCTCACGCCCCCTGACACACCGGACCGGGCCACGGACGCCACCCCACCGGTGCCCCTGGACGACAGCGACCGGCAACTACTCGACCTGCTGGCCCGGGACGGGAGGGCTGCAACGGCGGACCTGGCCGCCGTGACCGGTCTGTCCCCCTCCACCGTGCGCCGGCGCATCACCGAACTCAGATCGGCCGGCGCCCTGTACTTCGACATCGAGTACCACCCGGACATCCTCCAGCAGGACTTCCGGGCCGCCCTCTGGCTGGAGATCGACCCGTCCCGCCTCGCCGAGGCGGGAGCGGCACTCGCCGCACACCCCGAAGTCGCCTACGCCACCGCCACGACGGGCACGGCGAACCTCTACGCCAGCATCGACGTGGCGACCGCCCAGCTCTTCTACCGCTACCTCACCGAGTCGGTCGCGACCCTCCCCGGCCTCCGTCACACAGTGACCGCCCCCATCCAACGCACCCTCAAAGGACCCGGTCCCTACCTCCCGACGACGGTGTGAACGACGACCGGCATTTGCCGTCTGGTCATGGCTGGCGGAACGACACCGCGTCGAACGGGTGGCGGGGCGGGTGCCCTTAGGGCGTGCAGATCTTTAACTCGTGGCTTTCCGTGCGGTGGTTCGTTGGTCTGGCATGAGCGGGTTGAATGGGCAACGGGCCGTTTTGGCAGCCAAGTTCGAGGCGATTCTGCAGCACCTCGACGAGCGGCAGCGTCGTCTGCTGATAGGGGCGGAGGCCCAGTCTCTCGGCCACGGCGGGATCAGAGCAGTCGCCCGTGCCGCCGGTGTCCGTGAGGCCACTGTGTCTGCCGGAGTGCGGGAACTCGACTCCGGAGAGGCCCCGTTGGGACGCATTCGACGTCCCGGCGCCGGCCGCAAACGCGTCGTCGACCGGAACCCAGCCGTTCGGAAGGCACTCCTCATGCTGTTCGAGCCCGACGTCCGCGGGGACCCGATGTCGCCACTGCGCTGGACCACCAAATCCACTCGCAAGCTCGCCGAGCAGCTGACCCGGCAGGGCTGCACGATCTGCGCGGATACGGTGGGCGACCTCCTGCGGGAGGAGGGCTTCAGCCTGCAGAGCAACGCCAAGACCCTGGAAGGCAAGCAGCTCCCCGACCGGGACACACAGTTCCACTACCTCAACGAACAGGCCCGCGACCACCAGGATGGCGGGGCTCCGGTGATCAGCGTGGACACGAAGAAGAAGGAACTGGTCGGCCCGTTCAAGAACAACGGCCGTGAATGGGAGCCGAGAGGCGAGCCGGTGCGAGTCGACACCCACGACTTCCCCGACCGCGAGCTGGGCAGAGCGGTGCCCTACGGCATCTACGACGTCGCCGCGAACACCGGCTGGGTCAACGTGGGCACCGACCACGACACCGCCGCGTTCGCCGTCGAATCGATCCGCCGCTGGTGGAACGGCGCCGGACGGGCCACCTACCCGACGGCCGGCCGACTGCTGATCACCGCCGACGCGGGCGGCTCCAACGGATATCGCACCCGCACCTGGAAGACCGAACTCGCCCGGTTCGCCGCCGAGGCCGGCCTGACGGTCACCGTCTGCCACCTGCCTCCCGGCACTTCGAAGTGGAACCGGATCGAGCACCGGCTGTTCTCCCACATCACCATAAACTGGCGTGGAAGGCCCCTGACCAGCCACGAAGTCATCGTCGAGAGCATCGCCGCGACCACCACCAAAACCGGCCTGACCGTGCACGCCGAACTCGACACCAACCCGTATCCCACCGGCATCCAGGAATCTGCCCGGCCCCGGTCGGCGGTAGCCCTGCGGCAGGGCCGAGGAAACGGGATCACTGAACGCGGCGGGCGGGGGTAGACGGTTTCGGCAAGGTTTCCCGCACGGAAGTGATGCCCGATTCCCATGGCCAAGACTGAGAACGAGACCGAGACCGAGACCAAGTCCGAGACCCGAGATGTTGTTGAGCTCATTCTCCAGGACCACCGGAGAATGGAGGATCTCTTTCGACTGATGCGCAGCGTCGAAGCCGATCGGGCGGCCGCCCTGCGGGAGTTCGCCGATCTGCTGATCGCGCACGCGCTGGCGGAGGAGGCGAAGGTGTATCCGGCCCTCAAGCGCTACAAGAAGATCGAGGACGAGGAGGTGGAGCACGGCGAGGAGGAGCACGAAGAGGGCAACAAGGCACTCCTTGACCTTCTGGAGGTCGACGAGGTCGGTTCCGAGGAGTGGGACACGAAGCTGGAAGAGCTCGTGGAGGCCGTCACCCACCACGCCGACGAGGAGGAGCGCACCATTCTCAATGGTGCGCGCGAGAACGTGGCCATGGAGCGTCGCGAGGAGCTGGGCGGGGAGTTCCTGGCCGAGCGGGAGCGTCAGCTGAAGGCAGGGTGCGGCGCGGTGGACAACGTGCGCCGTATCGTCGGTTCCTGACCGCTGTCGGCCGGCGCGCCTTGAGGCATGCGGCGATGCGCGGACGGGGGAGAGGCGCCGACGCACAGGCGCCTGCCGCGTGCCGCCCGCCGCGCGGCAGCCCCGGCAGACCTGTCCCGGAGGGGGCAGGCCTGCCCCCTCCGGGACAGGCGCGTACCGCTGGCGATGGGCGGCTCAAGCCTCGCGGCGGGGCGTGCGCAGGGTGACAGAGAAGGCGTGGCTGCCCCGCCGGGCGGTCACCGCTGCGAAGAAACCGCCCAGGCATTCAATCAGGGGCTATAGAAAACAAATCTGGGGTTATAGAAGACATCGGTGAACGCGCGGTCGAACCGCCGCGCTGCCATGTCCTCGCGTTGGATCACCCAGTGGACGGTGGCGCTCTCCCAGCCCTCCACGTCCAGGCCGGTATACCAGTCGGCCAGGAGTACCCAGCCCGAGACGGTCAACGTCTCCAGCGCCGTGGCCTCCCTGACCCGGCAGGCGGACCCGGACATCGTGATCGAGCCGGTCATGGCGGCCTACTCGCCGTCGAAGTCGTTCCTCAATGCCGTCACCGTGCAGTACGCGCGGCACTTCGCCGGTACGAACATCCTGATCAACGCCGCCTGCCCGGGCCTGGTCGCGAGCGACTTCACCAGCTTCCACGGGCCCCGCACTCGTGAGCAGGGCGCAGCCACGGCGATCCGGCTCGCCACGCTGCCCGACGGCGGACCGACCGGTTCGTTCTTCGAGGACGACGGAGTCATCCCCTGGTGACCCAGGGCGTGTATCGGAAGTGGATCAGGTCGTAGTAGCGAGTTCGACGGGGTGGCGGGCCGTGCCGGCAGGATCAAGGACTGATGCAGGTGCGCGCCGGGCAGGTAGGCCACATGCCGGCCGCTTTCGCGTGCCCTGGCTGCAAGGTCGTCGTACGGAGGGCCGAACAGCAGGTAGGAGCAAGGACGGCCGTCCCAACCGTCGGGGACCGGGATGTGCTGTTCTGCGCGGCCGCGATCGGCTCCGCCCGCCGCGCCCTGGGCGTCCGGACCCGGTGGGCCAATAAGGTCACCTCTGGTGACGTACGGCGCCTGTGGCCGTGGGCCGGCCGGTCGCCGCGGCCGGCCGGCTTCCGTACCGTCGGCGCTCATCGCCGCGAGAGGGGACCGGTCCGGGCTGTCGACGGGGTCCGGTCCAGCCCGCTGTCGCCGCCGACGGGGCTCGTCAGTCGGGGATCGTGGCGACGTCCGGGCCGCCGTCAGGCTTCCAGCATGAGCTGCAGCAGCTCGCGCAAGGACTCGCACTGCTCCGTGCTGAGCCGACCCAGCGGGGTGCCTGCGAAGGGCATGCGCGCGCGGAGGTCGGCGATGGCAGCGCGACCGGCCGTGGTGGCGGCGACGAGTTTGACGCGGCGGTCGCCCGGGTCGGGTCGGCGCTCCACCAGGCCACGGCCCTCCAGGCGGTCGATGATCGCGGTGACGTTGGAGGGCTCCGCGTGCAGGTGGTCGGCGATGTGGCGCATCGGGACCGGGTCCTCGGTGGCGAGCAGCGCCTTCGCCTGGAGCGGGGTCAGTTCGTGGGCGGTGGCCGCAGCCTCGGACTCCTGCGCGTAGCGGCGGTTGACGGCCGCGAAGAGACCGACGATCTCCCTGGTCAGCTCATCCGATGGCTTGGGCATGAGATGAGTCTACCAATGTGCTTGACAACGTGAAATATCGCGGTCCATAGTTATGGGAAATAGTAGTTATGATCCATAAGTAAGGCGTGGAGAGATGAGCATCAAGACCGTCCTGATCACCGGTACGTCCTCGGGTATCGGCCTCGCCGCCGCCGTAGCCACTGCGCAAAGCGGCTGGCACGTCGTCGCCACCATGCGTGACACCACCAGGGCGGGCGCGCTGCTGGAGGCGGCGGAGACGGCCGGGGTCAGCGTCGAGATCCGCGCGCTGGACGTGACCGACCCGGCCTCGGTCACGGCCTGCCTGGCCGGCCTCGACCGTCTGGACGCCGTGGTCAACAACGCCGGCGCCGGACACCTCGGCACGCTCGAGCAGGAGAGTGTCGAGGACGTGCGGGCCGTCATGGAGGTCAACTTCTTCGGCGTCCTGCACGTCACCAAGGCGGCCCTGCCGATGCTGCGGGAGAGCAAGGGCCGCGTGGTGACCGTGACCAGCGTCGGCGGCGTGGTCGGCCAGCCGTTCAACGAGGCCTACTGTGCGGCCAAATTCGCGGTCGAGGGCTTCATGGAGTCTCTCGCCCCGGTAGCGGCGACGGTCGGCGTGGCCGTCAGTGTGGTCGAGCCGGGTGCGGTGGCCAGCGAGTTCGTCAGCAACGTGGGCGGACGCGACACCGTGCTGGAGCAGGCCGGCCCGTATGCGCCCGCGTTGGCCGCCTACCTGGCCCGTACCCGCGACGCCTTCGCCGCCGCGCAGACGCCGCAGGGCGCGGCGGCATCGATCGTCGAGCTGCTGGAGGCCGAGCAGCCCGTCTTCCGGGTACAGACCTCGGACGCCGCGCGAGCGTTCACCGCCGCGAAGCTCACGGACGGTGACGGCTCGACCGTGCAGGCCCTGACCAGCGCGTGGATCGCCTGACTTCGCGGGCTTCACGCACCCGACGCCAGGCCCGGCGGAATCTCCGGCACTCACCGATACATCCCGCGCTCGTGGGCAACGTTCGGGGGTAGGCGGTCCGGGCATCGAGGAAGACGACCTCGCCTCGGGTGCGGCCGGCCTCACGGCTTCCGTCGGAGAGACGCGAATTCGGGAGTGCTCGACGGTGGCCTCTCGGACAATGATCGTCATGACGCCCCTTCACCTTCACACCAATCCGCTCTTCTCTCGGCTCGCCGATGCCGAACGGATCCTCGTCGCGGGCGCGGGCGGCGGGTTCGACATCTACTCCGGTCTGCCGCTGGCTCTTTCGCTCCTGCATCAGGGCAAGGAGGTGTATCTCGCCAACCTCTCCTTCAGCGCACTCGCCGGGCTTCCCCTCGACGACTGGGCTGCTCCCGACCTCGCTGTCGTCACTCCCGACTCCGCTCCGCACCAGAGCTACTTCCCGGAACGGACCCTGGCCCAGTGGCTGCGCCTGCACGGCTACCCGGCCACCGTGTACGCCTTCCCCCAGACCGGCGTACAACCGCTGCGCAGCGCCTACCAAGCGCTGGTCGAACTCCACGGTCTCGATGCGGTAGTGCTGGTCGACGGTGGCACGGACATCCTGTTGCGCGGTGACGAAGCCGGTCTCGGTACGCCGGAGGAGGATCTGGCCAGTGTGGCGGCGCTGGCCGGGTTGCAGGGCCTGTCGAACCGGTTCGTGGTGTCGGTCGGCTTCGGCGTGGACGCCTACCACGGCGTGAACCATGTGCAGGTCCTGGAGAACATCGCCGCGCTGGAACGCGACGGCGCGTACCTCGGCGCGTTTTCGATACCGCGTGCCACCCGGGAAGGCGCGCTCTACCTCGACGCGGTGGCGCACGCCCAACACCACACCCCCGAGCACCCCAGCATCGTGAACGGCTCCATCGCCGCAGCCGTGCGCGGCTCGTTCGGCGACGTCCAGTTCACCGACCGTACTCAGGGCAGCGAACTGTTCGTGAATCCGCTGATGTCCCTCTACTTCGCCTTCGACCTTCCGGGCCTGGCAGCCCGTTGCCTCTACCTGGACCGGATCGAAGACACCCATTTGATGCGTCAAGTCCACTCCCGCATAGCCGAGTTCCGCGAAACCACCGTCACCCGTCCTCCTCGTCGCTTCCCGCACTGAGGTGTGTCTCTTGGGTCGGGTGGAGATCAGGCACCGCCCATGGCGGGGCCGCAAAGGCGGGCACCCGACCGTCCGACCGGCTACGACACCGAGGCGTACAAGCAGCGCAACACCGTCGAACGCTGTATCAACCGCATCGAGCAGTGGCACGGCCTGGCCAGGACGGGGCAGCGAAGTGGCCATCGCCCACCAGGCTGCACTCCACCTCGCGGCCACCGTCCTCTGGGCACGACGCTCCGACGCGGTCTCCGGCACCGTCATTGCTGGAGCAGGGCTCACAGTCGTGGATCGCCAGGACGTTCGAAATCCGTGCCGGTCGTCGCTTCCTGGCCGTCGTGGGGGAGGGGCACGCGCGTGCTGTCACTTCCGGACCACCGGGCCGGTCGCCCATCGCCTCCCGTCCGCCTGCCGTGCCCGTTTCGGGTGCCTCGCCCGCGCTGCGGACATCGGGTGGTGCGCTGATAGGTCTCGGCGCCGACCTGGCGCTGGGATCGCTGCCGCGCAGCCGACGCCACTGAACTTGGCCTCGCGATCATCGGCGCGATCGTGCTCGCCATGTCGTTGGCCGAAGGCTCGGCCAACGACTGGTTGCCCCTGCTGATGGTCGACGGACATGGCATGGACGCCACATCGGGCTCCCTCGTCTACGCCGGATTCGCCGCTGCCATGACGTTGGGCCGTTTCAGCGGGACGTTCTTCCTCGACCGCTTCGGTCGTACCGCTGTGGTGCGCGCCAGCGCCGTAGGCCTGCTCGTCGTGATCGTCGTGATCGTCTCGGACAGTGCCGTCCTGGCCCGTGTCGCCGTGCTGCTGTGGGGACTGGGCGCCTCGCTCGGCTTCCCCCTCACACTCTCGGCGGCCGGGGAGTCCGGACCCGACGAGTCGGCCCGGGTCGCTCTGGTCGCCACCATCGGCTACGTCGCCTTCTTCGTCGGACCCCCGGGCCTCGGCTTCCTGGGCGACCACATCGGACTGCGCCCTGCCATGTTCGTCGTCCTGGCCTGCGTCGCCTGTGCCGCGTTCCTGGCCCCGGCCGTCGACCCCGGGTCCCGCAAGGCCGGCACCGCGCCCGCGCACGACGGCGCCACTGAGGCAGCCGGTCGCTGAACGGCTGCCCGCTGACGTATCGATATCCGGATCAGAGGTCGAGGACGACCTCCGTGGTCGGGTTGCTGCAGCAGACGAGGACGGTCCCGGGCCCGGGGAGTTCGAGAGGCGGTGTGGTGTAGGTGATCTCGCCTGCCACGAGGCGGGTGACACAGGTGTGGCACACGCCGGTGCGACAGGACCAGCGGGTGGGGATGTCGCAGGCCTCTGCGAGCGCGAGGAGGGATGCGTGCACAGGTGACCAGGGGGTGGCGATGCCGCTGCGGGCGAAGGTGACCCGGGGGCCGGTCGCCGTGGGACCGGGTGGTTGGTGCGGCCGGATCGTGGCGGTGGGGGTGACGCCGGGGTTGATGGCGGGGAGGGCGCTGAACCGTTCCGTATGGATCTGTTCTGCCCGCAGACCGTGATCGCGCAGGAGGCCGCCGAGTTCCCTCATGAAGCCGGGTGGTCCGCAGAGGTAGGCGTGGGCGTCGGTGGGGATGCCCATTGCCGTGAGTGATCGCGCGGTCGGACGGCCCGGGATGATGTGGGGCTCGTCGGGGCTCGGGATCTCGCTCGTGTAGTAGATGCGCTCGTAGGCATGGGGCAGCCGAGCGAGCAGGGCGCGGGTCTCGTCCGCGAAAGCGTGATGGGCACGGTCGTGGGCGGTGTGGATCCACCAGACACGGCGTGGATCTCGGTCCGCGGCGAGTCGGTGGAGCATGGCCAGCACGGGAGTGGCGCCGATTCCGGCGGAGAGGAGGACGATCGGGCGGGTGCCTTCCTCGAGCACGAACGTTCCGCGCGGGGAGGCGATGTCCACGAGGTCCCCGGGGTGCAACCTGGCATGAATGTAACCGCTGACCTTTCCGTGGGGCTCGTGCTTGACGCTGATGCGGTAAGTGCCCGTGGCGGGAATGGCGGACAGGGAGTAGCTGCGCACGGCGGGGCCGGCATCGTCGACGGCGATGCGGACGGAGAGGAACTGGCCCGGGCGGCCCGCGGGCAGGGGCGTGCCGTCGGTGGTGTCGAGGTAGATGGACGAGACGGTGAGGGTCTCGGGGGCGATGCGGACGACGCGCATGGTTCTGAAGCCCGGCCATCCCGGTTCCTGTGCGGGCATCTGGCCGGCGAGTTCGTGGAAGGACTGCTGCCAGCCGGGGCTGAGGGCGGGGATCTTCAGTGCTTTGCGTAGCTTCGCTGGGTCCCGGTCGGCGAGGTAGAGCAGCGCGTCGGTGTCGGCGACGCTGAGTGCTTCCGGTCCTTTGCGGGTGAGGACGATCTCGTCACCGGCCTGGACGCGGCCCTCGGTGATGACACGCAGGTAGAAGCCGGGGCGATGGTGGGCGACCAGGAGGGAGGCCATGGTGGGCTCACCCAAGCGCATGCCGACCCGGTAGCAGGTGACGCGGGGCTGAGTGACTTCGAATTCGGCTTCGCCGATGCGGTATCGATCGCCGATGCATACTTCGTCGTCGGGCAGGCCGTCGACGGTGAAGTTCTCCCCGAAAGTCCCGAAGGCCAGGTCGTCACGGCCGAGCTGCTTCTGCCAGTACTGGTACGACTGCAACTGGTAGACGAGAACGGCTCGGATTTCACCGCCGTGCCCGACCAGATCTCCTTGGCCGTCACCCTCGACATTCAGCCGACGGACGAAGCGGGAGCCCTGGACGGGAGCCTTCCAGGCCCCGGTGCGGACAGTCCTTCCCTGCCAGGGCACGTCCTTGGGCACGCCTACATTGACGGACAACAGCGTCGCCATTGCGGACCTCCTGTGGGCCGGCCGGGACAGCCCCTCATGGCGATGTCACCTGGACACCGCAACCGATCGTGGTTCCGGCGCTGCGGTGACTTCGTGATCACCACGGTGACTTCGTGATCACGAAACTCTCGACGCAGTCACCGGTATCCGCGCGAGCGGTCGGAAACTTCCCTGCCCGGTTCGGTTGCACCACCCGCCGCTCACCGCAGCGGTCCCTACGAAAATACCGGCTCGCGGCGCGTTGGGCTGCGCGACCGCAACGCATGATCTTGGCCCGCGCCGAGGGAAAGGGCGTGCTGTTGCGCGCTGTGGCCCATGAAGGACCGGGCTCCTCGGTTCTCGCGTCGTTTCACGGAGGTCTTGCCCGTCGCGATCTGCGATGTTCGTCCTGTACTGGCCCCTGCACGTGCGGGCCGGTTGCGCAGAGCGGGTCGGTGCGGACCGAAGGATCAGTGTCCGCGAGGCGACGGCCCCCGTTGCGCCGGTCCAACGGGTCAACGGTGTGGCGCTGGGGCGACCGGTGGGCTTCCTGGTGCTCAGGAGGGTGTGGCGGCGGGTGCGGGGGATGAACAGCCGTTGCCTCAAACTCAGGTGACACCGCGGGGACGGAGCGCTTCTTCGCCGTGCGGCGCGGCGCACACGGTGCATCGACACGGACGAGTGTCGGCATAGTCGCGAGATGAGGGGGTAATCGCGCGGCTGTGCCGGTCACATGCGGCTGGCAGCAGAGGTCGGCTTCGATGTGGGAGGGAACGTCATGACGCTCGTGAGCGCGACGGCAACGGACACGCGGGTACGGGTGGGTGAGTTGCCCGACATCGCTGATCCCACTCAGGTGGCGCCGAAGGATGCCCGCGCGCTGTCGAGGCTGTTCTTCGACCAGCTGGCGGTGCTGGAGGAGGGCACGCCGGAGTACAGCTACGCGCGCAACACGCTCATCGAGATGAACATATCCCTGGTCCGCTTCGCGGCCGGCCGGTTCCGCAGTCGCGGGCCGGAAGAGATGGAGGACATCGTCCAGGTCGGCGTGATCGGCCTGATCAAGGCGATCGACCGGTTCGACCTGTCCCGGGAGGCGGAGTTCACCTCCTTCGCGATCCCCTACATCGTGGGTGAGATCAAGCGGTTCTTCCGCGACACCACCTGGGCCGTGCACGTCCCGCGCCGCCTGCAGGAAGCCCGCGTCCAACTTGCGCGCGCCACGGATGAGCTGCGCAGCCGGCTCGGCCGTACCCCGACGGTCAAGGAACTGTCGGAGCTGATGAGCCTCCCTGAGGAAGAGGTGCGTGAGGCCCGCCTCGCCGCGAACGGCTACAACTCCTCCTCCCTGGACGCCACGCTCAGCGGCAGCGAGGACGGCGAAGCGGCACTGCAGGACTTCATCGGTATCGAGGACACCGCGCTGGACCTGGTGGAGGACTTCCACGCCTTGGCCCCACTGATCGCCGAACTCGACGAGCGGGACCGGCACATCATCCACATGCGGTTTGTGGAGGAACTCACCCAGGCGCAGATCGGTGAACGTCTGGGCGTCTCGCAGATGCACGTCTCCCGGCTGCTGTCGCGCACGCTGGCCCGGTTGCGGGAAGGCCTGCTCACCCATCACTGACAGGACGCATCGAGCATGGCGGGCCGGGCACGCAACCGCCTGCTGGTGGGCTGGGTTGCTTCCTGAGGTGTTGGGGATCAGTCGAACGAGGCCGTCGCCTGCACCGTGCGCAGCCCCGGCCACGGTTGTCGGGCGCCCGCACCGTGCTGGGCCCTGACCACGGCTGTCGGAGGGGTAGCGGTGCGACTCACAGCGATAGGTGGCCTCACGTTCCAGGGACGGGACGGCCGAGCCCTTCGTATGGTTGGGCCCCCAGGGCTGCATGGTGTGGCTTGTAGTCGGCTGCCGTCCGTGGCCGGGCTCTTACTGCAGCGATCACGATGTGGTGGTGTGCCTCGAGAGTGCGGGCATGACATGGAACTCGTTTCCGCCGGCGTCGAGGAACTCACCGGGTTCCCGGTCGCGATGGGCGACCTCCAGGCGCAGCCTGTTCCGCTCCGCCTTCGGCGCCGCAGGCGGCCCCATCACCAGTGAGACCGAGCTGGTGGGTTTCTGCCTCAGTCGGACGCCCCAGTTGTGGGACTCGGCCGAGTGCCAGTCGGCCTGGGACTCCCAGAAGGCCCACTGCGCGTAGCGGTCCTCCTCGGCGACATCGAGGCAGATCGCGACGAGACCGGAGTCGGCGAGCACGCCCGGGTGTCCGGGACGCAGCACGCAGAACTCATTGCCCTCCGGATCGGCCAGCACGTCCCACGGGACGTCCCCTTGGCCGATGTCGGCCCGCGTCGCACCGAGTGTGAGCAGGCGCGCCACCTCGGCCTCCCAGTCCGGTCCCCCGGCAAGGTCGAGGTGGAGTCGGTTCTTCTGCCCCGCCTTCGGCTTCGCGGTCGGCACGAATCGCAGTTGCAGGCCGTCTGTCCGGTCCCGTGTCGCGTCCAGCCAGAAGCGGTCCATGCGGGCGACATCCAGCGCGTCGATCACGATCCCGGTCAGCATCCCGTTCCCCCAAGCCGTCGAACCCGCCACCCGCTCATTGTCGCCCCGACCACGTCCTGCGCTCCCGGCACTCGGCCGAACCGGGAGAGGCGCGGCCGTGTGCCGTCTACGCGCTCGTCAGGATCGCGCTCGCGACAACGTCGAAGAGGCGATCGGCGCGTGGGGCGAGCGCGGGTTGATCGCCGAGCCAGGCGAGCGCCGCTATCAGCGCGAACAGATCGGTGCCGTCAATGTCGGTCCGCGCTGCGCCCGCGTCCTGGGCACGGGCAAGGAGCCGCGCACCGGCCGCGCGCAGGGTGACGCACGAAGCGTGGAGTGCGGAGTCGGAGTCGTCGATGGCGGCCGCCATCAGCACTGTCACGCCCCGATACTCGGTGGTCCACGCGACGCAGTCGCGTAGCCACGAAACGAGAGCGTCTTCGGGCGAGTTCGACGTCTCGAGCGCGCCCGCCCTTGCTGTCAGGTCGTCGAAGCTCGTGTGGAGCAAGGCCTCGAGCAGTGCCTCGCGTGTCGGGAAGTGCCGTAGCAGCGTCGCCAGCCCGACATCGGCCCTGCGCGCGATGTCGCGCAGTGACACGTCGACGCCTTGCTCGGTGATGGCGGCGCCCGCTACGGCGAGCACGTGGTCGCGGTTCTTCCTGGCGTCGGCCCGCATCTGCCCCTCTTGACTATCCGGATCAGTGGTCCATATATTCGGATCAGTGGTCCGCTTTTGTGGAGCACTGATCCGAATAAGCTTATCCCGCAGCGCGGGCAGGAGAATAACGATGCCGATACACACGATGAGGGCGGTCCGGCTCCATGAGCACGGGGGCCCTGAAGTCCTGCGTTACGACGAGGTGCCGATTCCCGAGACGGGGCCGGGCGAGGTGCTGGTTCGCGTTCACGCGGTCGGCGTCAATCCTCCGGACTGGTACCTGCGCGGCGGCTACACCACCATGCCGGGGGAGACGGAATCGACGGTCGGCCTGCCGGTGATTCCGGGGACGGACGTGTCGGGCGTCGTCGAGGCCGTCGCCGCGGACGTGGACGGTCTCGCCGTAGGTGACGAAGTCTTCGGTCTTCTGCGTTTTCCCAGCTTCGACGGCAGCGCATACGCCGAGTACGTGGCCGCGCCCGCGTCGCACCTCGCGCGCAAGCCGGCCGGCATCGACCACGTGCACGCCGCCGGGGCGCCCATGGCCGGGCTGACTGCGTGGCAGTTCCTGATCGAGTCAGGACACGATCACCCCTCGCCCTTCCAAGGGGCACCGCATCATCCGACGGCACTCGACGCTCACACGACGGTGCTCGTCAACGGAGCCGCGGGCGGTGTGGGGCACTTCGCGCTACAGCTGGCGAAGTGGAAGGGCGCACGTGTCATCGCGGTGGCGTCGGGCGCGCATGAATCGTTCCTGGGCGAGCTCGGGGCCGACGAGTTCATCGACTACACCAGGAGTCGTCCCGAGGAACTCGTGCACGACGTCGACCTCGTTCTCGACGCCGTCGGCGGCCCCGACAGCAAACGCTTCCTGCGTACGCTCAGGCGTGGCGGCGCCCAGTTCCCCGTACTCCCCGGGGACTTCGACGAGGAAGAGACCGCGAAGCTGGGCGTCAGGGTATCGAGCGCCCAGGTCCGCTCGAACGGCGCGCAGCTCGCTGAACTGGGGCGCCTGCTCGACGCGGGCACGGTCCGCGTCGCGATCGACAGCACGTTCGCGCTCGCGGATGCCCGAGCGGCGCACGAACGCGCCGCCCGGGGGCACATCCAGGGCAAGATCGTGCTCACGGTCGCTTAGGAACGAGCCGTAGTCACCGACGCGTCCGGCGTCGACGCCCGGCGTCCGACGTCCCCGCGTCCGACGTCCCCGCGTCCGACGTCCCCGCGCCCGGCGTCCGACGTCCGGCGCCCGTCCACGGGACACCGGCGGCCATTGATCGAAACGCCGATGGGGGAGCGAGGGGCGCGTCTGGCGACCGGGCGGCCGTGATGCTCGCCGCGGCGAACCGAGCGGACCCGTGCGGTCGGCTCGGTTCGCCGCGGGAGATCGCCGGGACGATCGTCTGATGCCGGCGCAGCCGCGTACATCGCCGGCCGAGCGGTCCTCCCGCCGGTCACGGTTCGGGGCGGGCGTCGACGAGTTCGGGTTCCAGCCCGTCACTCACCTCGGCGTGCCCCCGACCGGCCTCGGCGCGCCAGGCCTCGAAGGCCCAGGCGGTGAGGGCGACGACGGCCAGGCCGAGCAGCCAGCCGCCCACCACGTCGCTGAACCAGTGCACCCCGAGCGCGACCCGGGTGAAGCCGACCCCGAGCACCGACACCACCGCGGCACACCAGCACAGGGGCCGCCAGGCGCGCGGCACCAGGGGCAGCAGGACCAGCAACAGCACGGCGAACGAGGTGGTGGCCGTCATCGCGTGCCCCGACGGGAAGGAGAACCCCGGAGCGTGTGCCACCGGATCCTCCAGGGACGGCCTGGCCCGCTCGACGACCGTCTTGACCAGTAGTCCGATCAGCCCGCCGGCCACGGCCGTCACGGCGGACCAGGCGGCCAGCCGCCAGGCCCTGCGGTACACCAGCCAGACGGTCAGCAGCGCGACGGCCGTCCGCAGGACGGCCGGGTCCCAGACCCAGTCGGACAGGAAGCGCAGAACGCTGGTCCAACCCGGATGTGTCACGGCCGTGTGGTGCAGTCGCTCAGCGGCGCCCGCGTCCAGGCGGCGCAGCGGCCGCCACTGGCCCTCGACGAGGACGAGCAGCAGCGCGAAGGGCACGGCGGCGACGGCGGCGACGACAGCCGCTCCGAACAGCCGGGCGCCGAATCTGCGGTCGGCTGCCCGGCGGCGATGGTCGCGAAGGTGTCGGACCGCGGCTCGCACAACCATTCAGACTCCCGGATCGGGTTCGATCGGATCGGACCGCAGGGCCCGCGCGGCCTCCAGCTGCGCGGCGAACGCCAGCCCGAGGAAGAGGGCTATGGAGGTCAGATAGGCCCAGAGCAGCAGCGACATGAAGGCGCTGAGCGGGCCGTAGACCGTGTCGAAGGAGCCGCTGATCCCGAGGTACAGGCTCAGCAACCAGGTGAGCGCCGTCCACAGCACCAGGTACACGGCGGCGCCGAAGGCCAGCCAGGTGTATCCGGGTTGTCTGCGGCGGGGCGACCGGCGGAAGATCACGCTGGCCGAGATGAGCGCGAGGAGCAGCCCGAAGGGCCAGCGCAGTATCTCCCAGGCGGTCCGGGCGCCGCCGTCGAGCCGGTAGACGGTCACCGCCGCGGAGGCCAGGTCGCCGCCGGCCACCATGACGACGAACCCGAGCCCGAGCGGCAGCCCGGCGCTGACGGACATCACCAGACCGCGAAGGTACTTCTGACGGAAGGGGCGGTCGCGCTCGTTGCCGTAGATCCGGTTGGCGCCGCGCTCCACCTGGCACATCGCGGTGGTGGTGTTGACCAGTGAGAAGAGCAGACCGAACCAGAGCGCGACCTGCGCGCCGTCGCCCGCCGTGCGGCGGCTGCGGTTGAGCGCGTCGTCGACGACATCGGCGCTGGGACCCTCGGCGAGCCGGTGGATCGTCAGTTCGGCGATCCGGCCGATGTTCTCGGTGTGCAGCGTGGTGGAGAGTCCGACGAACGCGATGGCCAGCGGGATCACCGACAGGACCGTCTGAAGGGCGAGCGCGCGGGAATGGGTGAAGCCGTCGGCGTACCGGAAACGGACGAAGGAGTCGCGCACCAGGGCCCAGCGGCCGTAGCGGCGCAGCGACACCAGCGCCTCGTCGGCGGACAGTTCGTCGCCGGTCATGTCACGGGTCTCGGGAACCTTGGTCGCGGTACCCATGTCACGCACCTCCAGCGGGCAGCAGCACGGTCAGCGCACCCGGCCTGACCTCGGCGGTGAGCCGGCGGCCCGGTGTCACCGGATCGCCGTCGAGCTCTCGGGACTGCGTGGAGTCGAAGGTCAGTTCGGCTCGGCGGAACGTGAAGAACTCCACCGGTACGCCGCTCCTGTCGCCGTCCTCCGCCGTGACGGTGTCCACGGCTGACGGGCGGGGTGCCTTCGCACCTCCGCGCAGCAGCGTCGCCAGCGCACGCAGCCAGCCGCCGACGCCGCGCGGGTCGAGGATCAGCAGATCGAGCAGGCCGTCGTCGGGGCGGGCGGCCGGCAGGAGCGTCGTCCCGCCCTGGACGGTCCCGACATTGCCGATGAGCACCATCCGGGCCGTGCGGTGCAGGGCGGGCGCGTCGTCGAGCCGGACGGTCAGACGCATCCGCGGTGTACGCAGGGTGCCGACGCCGGCCAGCACATAGGCGGGCCAGCCCAGGACGGACTTGGCGCGGTCGTCGGTGTGCTCCATGATCGCGGCGTCGAGACCGGCCCCGGACATGGCGGCGAAGTGGGTGGCGGTGAGGCCGTCGCCTTCGACGCGGCCGAGGTCGATGCGGTGCGGGGTGCCCCGCAGGGCGGCGTCGAGCGCGTCGGTGGGGGACAGCGGCAGGCCGAGGTTGCGGGCCAGCAGATTGCCTGTGCCGCAGGGCACGACGGCCAGCGGTACGCCGCTGCCGGCCAGAGCGTCCGCGGCCGCCCGCAGGGTGCCGTCACCGCCGCAGACCACGACCAGCCGTGCACCGCCCCGGAGCGCGCCGGCCGCCTGACCGGTACCCGGGTCCTCCGCCGTGGTCTCGATGAACACCGGTGCGCGGTGCCCGTGCCGTTCCAGGACCCCTCGCAGCGCCTCGCAGTCGGCTTCGCCGGTCACCGTGGGGTTGAAGATCACCGCGGTCCGGCCCGGGCCCGGTGCCCCCGGGCTCGCCTCCGCGCTCGCGACGGACGGCGCGGGGCTCGCCCCGGCCGGAGCAGTCACGGTCCCGTCGATGAACAGGGCACGGCCGACGATCAGCAGGGACAGGCTGCCGTTGGCCAGCCCGCCCACGACGTCCGTCGGGTGGTGCATGCCCCGGTAGAGGCGGGCGACGGCCACCAGCACCGGCACGAGAAGCAGCAGACCGCCCACGATCCGCCGCCACGGCCCGCGGAGCCGGGACAGCGCGAGCACCGCCAGTCCGCCGTAGATCGCGGTGGCCGCCCCGGTGTGGCCGGACGTGTAGCTGGAGGTGGGCGGGGAGGCGTCGAGGCGGTGCACCTCGGGGCGGTGACGGTCCACCGACTCGGTGATGACCAGGAACACCAGTGACTGGAGCGACACGGCGACGGCGAGGAAAGCCGCCTGGCGCCACATCGGCAGACGGGGGATCAGGATCAGGCCCGCGCACGCCAGGACGGTGACGGCGATCACCGTGAGGGTGTCACCGGCCTCCGAACCGAGGAACGACAGGGTGGTGAGGGTGCCGGTCCGGGCGTGTTCGAAGCCCTCGTTGACGTCGTCCTCGACCGTCATCGGCCACAGCCCGCGGGCGGGCCCGGTGATCAGCAGCCCGAGTCCCACCATCAACGCGCCCTGGCAGACCGTCAGCGCCGCGATACGCGCGGCGGTTCGGCCGGTGCCTCGGGGCAGCGCGAACGAGCGGCTGGTCCGGGCGGCTCCTGCTCTCTGGCCAGGACGCTCGGCCGGTCTTTCCGGTGCGGTGGTCGGCATCGGTTCTCCCACGGGTCGGCGCGGTACGGCGGTGTCGGCCCGAGGTGTAGGGGCCGATGCACCGCCGTCTGCCCCCGATGTCACCGCGCAGACCTGCCACTGGATGGATCACTCAAGTCGCTGTGGCGACAGCGTCCTCGCAGCGGTCGGCCTCGATCCCCAGTCGCACGATCCGGTCGGTCAGGCCGCTCTCGGTGACCGTCGGCGCTTCGGTGACCGCCGGCATCCGCATTCCGCCCATGTGCGCCTCTATTTGACGTATTTCGGACGCTGCCGAGAAGGATGCCGATGACCCTTCTCCCGCACATGCGCCTTTTACCCCGCGGCCCATCGACCCGTCGTTCAGTGGTTCCAGGCGCGATGGGCTGATGGTGCGCCTTGAGGGGTTGCCCTCTCTTCGCTGACCGTGCTGTTCGCGGCCGGTTTCCCGGCTTGCCGTGGGGACGGGAAACAGGAAACCCGTCGACCTCTCGGGAACCCGGCGGCCAGTCTGATGCCGAGACACCGAGCATGACCTGCGACCAGGCAGGACGACCGCAAGGGGGAAACATGCGCAAGTTGTTCGCTGGAGCCGTTGCACTGGCCACCGCCGCCACGGCGATGGTGGCGCTGACCGGCACGGCCGAAGCCAAGCCGGCCGCCGACTGGGCCGGGTGCCCGTCCGGCGCTGTCTGTATCTACCCGCAGAACCAGGACCCCGCCCAGAGCCCGAGCAGCGTCTACTGGAGCTACGGGCCCCACAACCTGAGCAACCAGGTGGGCTGGCACTGGGTCCTCAACAACCAGACCGGTGGCGCCTCGGCGGAACTGTGCCTGAACTACGGCGGCACGAACTGCAACTACACCATCGGGGCCCGGAACGGGGTGTGGGCCGATCTGACACCGGTCAACTCGATCAAGCTGAACCGGCCGTAAGGCCATTCTGACGGGGGAACGTCCGGAATCGCGTCAGCGGTTCCGGACGTCCGTGTTTCCGCCATTCCTTCGCGCCACGCCGGTGAAAGGCTTGATGAGCCGTCATATTCCCGCAGTACCCTGAATGTCGGCCGTTTCACGGCTCATGCGCGCGACACCCGGGGGATGTGGTGGGGGAGCAGCAGCACACCGGCGACCGATGTGAACCGCCACCGCTCGACGGAACTGTTCCGGACTTCCCCGCCCAGCTGAGACGACTCCGCCGGCAGCGAGGCCTCTCACTGGCAGACATGGCCCGGCAGACGCACTACAGCAAGGGCTACCTCAGCAAGATCGAGACGGGTGCGAAGCGGGCCACCGTCGATGTCGCGCGGCGTTGCGACCAGATCCTGCAGGCCGAGGGCGGGCTGCTGCGACTGCTGACGAAGGACCCGGGAAGCGTCGAAGAAGCCGACGGCAGGGAGAAGACCGGGAAAATCGGGAAAGCGGCGAAACCGGAGGACACCGAGGACACGGAGGACACGCGGGCTGGGCGGGACGACGGTGCCGTGCCCGGGCGGATGGAGTTCGAAGGTGTCTGTCCCTATCGGGGCCTGTCGGCGTTCACCGCGCAGGACGAGGGATGGTTCTTCGGCCGCGAGCGGGCCACCGCCGCCCTGGTCGAGAGGGTCTTCGAACGGATCGGCGGCGGGCCCCTGATGGTCGTCGCGCCTTCGGGTGCCGGCAAGTCCTCCCTGTTCCACGCCGGTCTCGTACCGGCCTTCCGAAACCCCGGCGGCTTCCCCATGCCGGGCGCCGAGCGGTGGCCGGTGGTGGCGTTCACACCCACCGCACATCCGCTGGAGGAGCTGCTGAGCGGCGTCGCGAAGGCGCTGGACGGCGATCTCGGCGTCACCGTGCGGCAGTTGCGGGACCGGCCCGAGGTCCTGTTGGAAGCAGTGCGGCACACGGTGGACGACAGCGCCTGTGCCGACGGGGACAGGCGGCCACCGCCGGTGCGTCCGGTGCTCCTCGTCGACCAGTTCGAGGAGCTGTTCACGCTCTGCTCCGACGAGGACGAGCGTCGTGCTTTCGTACGGGTGCTGTGCGCCCTGTCGACATCTCGCCGCCCGTCGGATCCGGCGGACGGCTCCGGCCGCGATCCGGCTGTGGTGGTCCTGGGCGTACGGGCCGACCTGTCCGGCAGGTGTATCGAACTCCCCGAGCTGGCCCCGGTGTTCACCGACGGGTTGTTCGTACTGCCCCCGATGTCCGTCGCCGGGCTGCGGGAGGCGATCACACGCCCCGCCGACCTCGCCGGACTCACCCTGGAGCCGGGTCTCGTCCCCCTGCTGCTGCGCGACGCCGGTCTGCGCGACGAACCGGGAGAACTGCGCGGCGATGGAACGGACTTCGGGCGCGCCCTGCCGGACGTGACCCCCTCCGGTGCGCTGCCGCTGATCTCCCACGCGCTGCTGACCACCTGGCAGCGGCGCGAGGGTGCCACGCTGACCGTCGCAGGGTACGAACGCACCGGCGGGATCCGGGGGGCGGTCGCACGGACCGCCGAGGACGTGTTCGCGGGCCTGTACCCGAGCGAGCAGCAGACGATCCGCAGGATTCTGGTGCGCCTGGTCCACGTCGCCGACGGCACCGGACCGGCCCGGTGCCGGATGAGCAGGTCCGCGCTGATGGACCGGCCGGCCGACACGGACGCCGCCACGGCCGCCCTGGACGCCTTTGTGCGGGCCCGCCTGATCACCACCGACCGCGACACGGTCGAGATCGCCCACGAGGCCCTGCTGCACGCCTGGCCCCGGCTGCGCGGCTGGATCGACGCCGACCGGGACGGGCTGCTGATCCACCAGCAACTAGCGCACGCCGCCGAGGAATGGCAGCGCGAGGGTGGCGATCCGTCCGCCCTCTACCGCGGCACCCGGCTGGACACGGTCCGGGTGTGGGCCGAGGAACTGGACGGCCGGAGCAGGCTCAGCGCGCACGAGGAGGCGTTCCTGCGCGCGAGCCGGGCCGAGGAGGCCGATCGGCAGCGGCAGGCCCGGCGGCAGATCCGGCGCAGGCAGGGCACACTGGCGACGCTGGTCGTGCTGCTGACCCTCGCCGTCGTCGCCGGAGGCCTGGCATACGAGCAGCGCTCGGAGGCGCTGCATCAGGAGCGGGTCGCCCGTTCCCGGGCACTTGCCGCACAGTCGGCCTCCCTGGCCGCCGGTCAGCCCGAGGCTTCGATGCGGCTCGCCGGGGAGGCCTACCGTTCCCAGGCGACGCCCGAGGCGCGCGGCGCCCTCCTGAGCACCCAGGCGCAGCCCTTCTCGGCCCGGCTCGGCGGGCACCGGGGGCCGGTCAACTCGGTGGCCTTCGCGCCCGACGGGCGCACACTGGCTACGGCCAGCTCGGACGGCACGGTGACGCTGCGACGGCTTGCGGACCGCCGTACGACCGCCGCGTTCAAGATGTCCGGGCAGGTACGGTCGGTCGCCTTCAGCCCGGACGGCCGTACGCTCGCGGCGGGCGCCACGAACGCGCCGGTGCAACTGTGGGGCGCGGCCGACCATCGTACGAAGGTGGTGTTGCCCGCGAGCACGGAGGGCGCCCGGGCGGTGGCCTTCGACCCCCGGGGCCGCATGCTGGCCGTCGCGGCGGGCGACGGCACGGTCCAGGTGTGGGACACGGACCACAGGCGTCGCGTCGTGTCCTTCACCGGTCATGTCGGACAGGTCGACGCGCTGGCCTACGCGCCGGACGGCCAGACGCTCGCGTCGGCCGGCGCCGACCGGACCGTACGGCTGTGGGACACGGTGCGCGACCGGCCGGCGGGCGTGCTGGAAGGGCACAGCGACGAGGTGTACGGCGTGGCGTTCGCGCCGGACGGACGGAGCCTGGCCAGCGGGGGAGCCGACCGGACCGTTCGGCTGTGGGACCTGGCACGGCACCGGGCGACCTCGGTCCTGACCGGGCACAGTGACGACGTCAACGCGGTCGCGTACACCCCGGACGGCGCCACGGTCGTCAGCGGGGGAGGGGACGGCACGACCCGCTTGTGGGACGTGCACAGCGGCATGCAGACGTTGACGCTCAGCGGTCACACCGACTACACGATGGGCGTCGCCGTGAACGCCGACGGGACCATGCTCGCCACCGCCGGGTTCGACCAGTCGGTGGTGCTGTGGGACCTGGGCGGGCCGGTGCTGACGGCCCGTCCGTACACCGAGATCTGGCAGTCCGCCTACAGCCCCGACGGGAGACTGCTGGCGACCGCCGACACCGATCACACGGTGCGGTTGTGGGACGTGGCGCGGCACCGGTCCGTCGCGACACTGCGGGGGCACCGCTCGGCCGTCTTCTCGGTGGCGTTCGCCCCCGACGGGCGGACGCTGGCCTCGGCTTCCGACGGTACGGTCCGGCTGTGGGACGTCGCCACCCACCGCCTCCTCGACACGCTCGCCGGGCATCACGGGAACGTCTTCGCGGTGGCTTTCTCCCCGGACGGCGCTCTGCTGGCCTCGGCGGGTGCCGACCGTACGGTGCGGCTGTGGGACGTGGCCACCCGCCGCCCCCTGACCACGCTCACCGGCCACTCGGACTTCGTCAACGACGTCACCTTCAGCCCCGACGGGCGCACCCTCGCGAGCGCGGGTGACGATCTGACCGTACGGCTGTGGGACGTCGCGAGCCGCAGGCCGCTGGCCACGCTCACCGGGCACACGGGCGCGGTACGGGGAGTGGCGTTCGGCCCGGACGGGCGGTCGCTGGCGAGCAGCGGCAACGACGGGACCGTACGCCTGTGGGATGTCCGCCGGCGACGTCCGGTGGCGGTGCTGAGAGGCCACACCGGCTCGGTGCGCGGCATCGCGTTCTCCCCCGACGGCCGCCTGGTGGCCAGCAGCGGCAGCGACCGCACGGTGCGGCTGTGGGACGTGGCCGAGCGGCGGCCCTGGGCCACACTGACCGGGCACACGAACGCGGTGTGGGGCACTGTGTTCGCCCCGGACGGGCGGACGGTCGCCAGCAGCAGCAACGACGGGACCGTACGGCTGTGGAACCTGGACGTGCCGACACGGTTCGCCGCGATCTGCCGGCTGCGGCTGTCCGCGGAGAGTGCCTCGGCGTGCTCGCCCGTCTGACCGCGACCACAGCACCCGACGCGCCCCCGGCCACCTCCGGCGCGATCTGAGAAGGTCCTGCTGGGAAGGGGTTTCCCACAAGTTTCCCGTGGCCTCTTCATCGGGGACGCGGCTGCTCGACGTGACGCCGCACGGCCGGGCCGAGGCCGGACCACGCCCAACCGCTGACAGACCGAGGTTGTCCGGGTGGCGCGGTCCGGGGGACCGGCGCGGCGGCCGATGTCCCGGTTCGCGTCAGTGGCGGGACACTGGGGGAGTGACGGACACCGAACGGCAGACGGACCGGCGCCTGGAGCGGGCCATCCTGGAGCTGCTCGAGCGACGCGGGCCGACGGCGACGATCTGCCCCTCCGATGCAGCGCGGGCGGTGTACGAAGGGGACGACGACGGCTGGCGCGCGTTCATGGAACCGGCTCGCCGCGCGGCCCGGCGGCTGGTCACGGCCGGCGAGGTGGAGATCACGCAGGCCGGCCGTCCGGTCGAGCCGGCAGAGGCCCGCGGTCCGATCCGCATCCGCCGCATCCGCTGACACCCTCCGCGTGGGCTTTCCCGGGCCGCCGACCGGTTCCGTCCTGAGGTGTCCCGGGCTGTCCTGGGGTGGTACCGACGCGGCGGCGACAGGCTGTACGCCACCGGCCGGGAGCCCGCGGTCTGGAGATCTGCCCTTCAAGCCTGAACCTGGGTTCTCGCCGGGTCGTGGGCATGGTGGCCGCGCTTCCTCCCACCCGGCCGTCCGGGCCCCGCGCGCTCACGTAGTTCTCGTGACCAGCGACTGGAGGGTTCTTGCTCACGGCCGGCGTCCTTCGCAGCCTTTCAGGCGTGTCCGGGGACGGCGACGCGAAGATCGAGGAGTTGTTGCGTATGCACGGGTACGTGGTCTTCGGCGAGGCCATCGATGAGGCCTGCGAGCGGAACCGGCCGGTCCAGCACGAGTGCGTCATCGGACAGGAGGAGCGACGGCACCAGAACCGAGGCGGCTTCCTCGTTGAGCCGGTCGGCGATGTCGCACAGGACGCCGGCCTGGCTCCGGACATGATCAGCCAGGTCCGCTCGGCCTGAGTGCTCGGCGACGATTCGTTCAAGATTCCAGGTGTCGAGGCAGATCCGGTTGTCGAAAGTGGGCCGAGAGCCGGCGACGACGCCCAGAGCAACTGCTGCGATCGAGGCGTCGACGCTGAGAAGGTGAGCCAGTATCTGGTCGGCGTTCCACCCTCCGTCGTCCGCGTTGCCGAGGTCGGGAAGGGCCGCCGCGTCGAGCAGCCTCTCGTAGGCGCTGCGAAGTGATGTCGCGTCCATGGCGTGCTTTCCTTCAGTCGGGGCGTGTCGGATCCGAATGCCGCTCCGCAGCCTCAGCGACGCGTTTGATGTGTGCCAATCGCCGGTCCCAGTCGGCCGCGAGTGAGGCCATCCACTGTGCCGTCGCGTCCAGCGCCGCGGGCCGCACCGTGTAGCGGACCTCGCGTCCGACCCGGCCGCCGGAAACCAACCCGGCGGCGTCCAGGACGCCGAGGTGCTTGACCACTGCCTGCCGCGAGACGGGAAGTCGCTCGGCGAGCGTCGTGGCAGTGGCCTCACCCTGTGCGGCGAGCAGCTCCAGCAGCTGACGCCGCGTCGGGTCGGCCAGCGCACCGAGGACGCTGTCGATGACCTCGGCGGCGCCGGGACGTTCTTCCGTCACGTGGAGGGCTGTTCGGCACGGGTCTTGAGCGCGCCGAGCTCCAGGGGCCAGCCTTGGCTGTGGTCCTTGAGGTTCTGACTGCGCAGCTCCTCGGACCCGGCCAGCGCCGCGAACCCGCTCTCGACGACGCGGAGCCGGGTCTTGTCGCCTTCCTGGGTCAACGTGAACTCCACGAGGGTGCTGTTGTTCTCGCGCAGTTCCTCTCCGGGGAACGCGCTGGTCCACCGGTATGACAGGTACGTCGGTGGCTCGACCTTCTCGACGCGCACCGGGAAGTCGCCGTGCTCGGCGTTCTTCGCCACCATCGACTCGCCCTCCTTGGCCACGGTGCCGGGCAGGCTCGTTTTGTCGGCCACCCAGAACCCGGGTTGGGCCACCAGCGACCAGACCCGCTCCAGGGGTGCCGCGATCAGGGTTTCGCGTTCGATCCGGTCCTCGCTCATCAGGGGCTCCTTCATCGTGACCATCGGGTGCATCGTGACGATCGGGTGCATCGGGTGCAACCTCAGAGTTGCACATGGGGTCCCGAGGTGCAACCCGAAGGTTGCATCTCGGTGGATCGGGCGACCGGTCCCGCGATATGGCTGGGCACGCGGCACGTCGGAGAAGCGCGACCGCCTCCCGCCCTCACCCGGAAAGCCGACGCCCACCGCCGCGCCATCCCCGACCGGGAGCAGAAGGCAGCGCCCGACGACCTGGGCAGCCAGCAGTAGAACCCCAGGACCGACCGAGGCGGGGGCCGAGGCGCCGCCGCAACCGTGCGCTGCGGCTTCCCCCGGCAGGTTCTGGACGACGCCGAAGTCCGTAGCGCCCTGCGGTCTCAACAGGCAGAGAACCGGGGCGAGTACCGGGCGAGTCGGGAATGAAGCGGCAGCGACTGCGTGTTGAGCACCGCTGACCGACTCTCCTACCCGGGAAGAAGGCAGGCCCATGACGTCCCCGCCGACCACCATGCGCGCCGTCCGGCTCGCGGCCCCCGGCCCCGCGGACAACCTGCGGCTGACCACCCTCCCGCTCCCGTCCGGCAGGGACGGCTGGGTACGCATCCGCGTCGAGGCGTTCGGCCTCAACCGCTCGGAGCTGAAGCTTCGGCTGGGTGTGAGCGTGGGCGTCACCTTTCCCCGGGTGCCGGGTATCGAGGCCGCCGGCACCGTCGACGCCGCCCCGGCCGGCAGCGGGCTGGCTCATGGGCAGAAGGTCGTCGCCATGATGGGGGACATGGGGCGCACCTTCGACGGCGGCTATGCCGAATACACGTCCGTGCCGTTGTCCCAGGTCATCCCCGTCGACACCGACCTGCCCTGGGAAGTGCTGGGCGCCCTGCCGGAGATGGTGCAGACCGCCTACGGCTCGCTCACCATCGGGCTGGACCTGAAGCCCGGTCAGTCCGTGCTGATCCGCGGCGGCACCTCTTCGGTGGGCCTGGCCGCCGCCGCCCTGGCCGCATGGCGTGGCGCCACGGTGCTGTCCACCACCCGGCGGGCCGGCCGTCTCGCTTCGCTGAAGGAGCACGGAGTCGACCACCCTCTGCTCGACACCGGCGAGATCGCGCCCGCCGTACGAGAGCTGTGCCCGGACGGCGTCGACGCCGCCCTTGATCTCGTCGGCACGCCCACCCTGCCCGACACCTTGCGCGCGGTGCGCGTGCACGGCACGGCCTGTTTCGGCGGCAGCCTCTCCAACCAGTGGACGGTGCGGGACTTCTCCCCGAACGAGTACCTGCCGAAGGGGGTGCGCCTGGCGGGCTACTTCGGCGATGCCGCCGACCTGCCTCGGGAAGTCTTCCAGGAGATCCTCGACGCGGTCGCGGCCGGTCGGCTGGCCTTCCCCGTGCACCGCGTCTACGACGGCCTGGAACAGGTGTCGCAGGCCCACGACGACATGGAGCACGACCGCGCCATTGGCAAACTCGTCGTGCGCGTCCGGCATTAGCGCTGGTGTGAAGTGTTGATCAAGGCCGGGGGCGACCTCGCCGTGGCTGGTGGACGTCTGGCGGCCCAGCCGGTGGGAGCGGTTGGAGGCGATGTTGCCGCCGATATCTCGGCTCGGCTTCTCCCTGGTCCTGCCGCGTCCGGGCAAACGGGACCTCTTGACGCACTTGGGCGCCCTGCGCGGCACCACCGGCCACAGGTCGCGCGCCCCTCCGTAGACATGTGGAGCGCAACGGCCGTCGGCGTCCGAGCTGTTCGGTTGGCCGTTCCGGCGCTCAGAGGCGGCCCGTGGTCCAGCGCCGGCAGCACTTCGGATACTCGGCGTCTGATTGATCCCGTGCCGCGCCTCACATCAAGAACGCCAAGATCAGGATCAGTACGACGGGCGGAAGGAACATTGTGGCCAGGTGGCTGAACAAGGCCCGCGTCATACCCAGCACGGAGAACAACATCAGTCCGCCTACGAGCCAGTAGCCGAAGATCTGGCCGGCGAGACGCTGAGCGGCGGTTTCCTGTTCCCGGGTGGTGGCCTCGAAGATCAGCGTTCCGCCGATCAGCATCAGGAGGAGCATGCCACACAGCAGCAGGTTCCCCATCCCTACGATGACAGCGGTCGGCTTGTCCGCCCGGCGCACCCGCTTCCACAGCTGTACGGCGTTCATGGGCAGGGGAGCCTATCCAGGTCTACCGACGGCTGCCGAACGAACATGTGGCTGAGATGCCGAAGGCGCCGGACGACTACTGACGGGGTATCACGGCCGTTGAGCAGTCACTTCGTTACTCCTGCTGACGCCGGGTTGCTGGGCGTTCCGAGCTCACGCTGAGGCGGTGGCGGGACCCGAATCGGCCGTTCGCGTATTTCCTGAGCGGCCGCTTCGCTCAGCCCAGTCAGAGTGACCCGCTGCTGACCCGGGTCGCGAAATGCTTGGCGATAGTCGCTCTCGTGAGTGCTGATGCGGCCGGCTGCTACCTTGCGGAGCCATGAGCGACAGCGTGTATGTGGGCAATGCGGGCAGGGACGCGGCACTGGACCGAGGGTGGTTGCTAGGGCATTTCAAGGACGCCTCCGATCTGCGCCACAGCGAGGCCGTGGAGATCAAATGGGGCATCCACCCGCAGGGTGCTGAGCGGGCTCAGTGGGTCACCGGCGAAGAACGCACCGCTCTGCTGGTTCTCATCAGCGGGCGTTTCCGGGTGGAACTGCCCGGCCGCAGCGTTCTCCTGGCTCAGCAGGGGGACTACGTCGTGTGGGGCCGAAGCGTTGACCACTCCTGGTCCGCGGAAGAAGAGTCCGTGGTGCTGACAGTCCGCTGGCCCTCTGTCCCCGGCTACACGGTGATCGACGAGGACGGTTCCGCTGCTGGTCAAAGCCATCCGTTCAGGACCGCGACCAACACGGTGACCTCGTAGAGGACTGCCAACTTGTCATAGTGGGCGACCAACGCGCGGCGGCGGGTGCGAACGATCTTCTGTGTTGTCCGAGTACTGCTCGGTAAGTGGCAAGGTGCGGTTCTCGAAGGACGCTGCCGCTGACCACCCGTCGCGACGTACGACGACGGTCCGCACCCGCGTAGGCGGTACAGGCGGGGAGCGGTGTCGCAGCCGGCTCCGACGACCGCGACACCTGTGCCGCGTATGTGAGCGAGCCCTGGCCGAACTCGGATCCGACACCGCCAGTCCCGTGTTCTGGTGGGCGGTGGCAGTCGGCCGTGCCGCTGAGCTGTTCGGCTGGATCAGCGGACCCGGTCGTAGACGAGGGCCAACGTGCCGTGCTCGCCCGCGGTCTGGCTGACGAGCGTCCACCGCTTCGTGGGCAGGCCGTCGTCGAAGAGGCGCGGCCCGCCGCCGAGGAAGACCGGAAAAATCGTGAGCGCCAGCCGGTCGACCTCGTCTGCCGCAAGCAATGCCTTGATGACGCTCGCGCTGGAGAGCACGAGGATGTCGCCCCCTTCGGTGGCCTTGAGATCCGCGACCGCCTCGACGGTCGGCTTGTTGACGATCGTCGTCCGCTCCCACGGCGCCTTGTCGAGGGCGGAGGAGAGAACCGTCTTGTCGGTCTCGACGAGCCACTTCGCGAAGCCCTCGTCGCGCGGGTCGGCACCCTCCATACCGATGACGCTGGGCCAGAAACCGAGGAACCCCTCGGCGTTGACCCGCCCGAGCAGGGCCGTCGTCGCCGGCTCCCAGAGGCTGGTCAGGTGGTCGCGGGCGACGTCGGTCATGGCGTACGGCATCACCCAGCTCATGTCCAGGGGGTTGTCGGGCGCCGCGTAGTGGCCGTCCAGGGAGAGGGCCATGTTGGTGACGAGTCGGCGGCCGGTGCTCTGCTCTGTCATTGCGTACCCCTTGTGTCGGTGCTGTCGGTGCTGTCGGTGCTGTCGGTGTCGTGCGGGTCCGCTGTGAAGGTCGCCGCGAGTCTGTCGAGGCTCTGGCCGAAGCCGATCTCGATGCCTGCGACGAAGTCCGCGGAGTCGACCGTGCTGTCGGTGATTCGCCAGTGGACGTCGAGGTCCGTGCCCGCGTCGGCGGGCCGCAGGGCCGTGTCGACGTGGGCCGTGAATGCGACGCTGCCGTCGGGAAGCAGCGGGGAGAGGCGGTAGGCGAGACGCTCGCCGGGGCGTACGTCGTCGACGACCCCCTCCGCGCGCCCGGCGACCGGGCTGGAGTCGTCGGCGTCCTCGGCGTCGCGGTACTCCTGGACGATCAGCCCGCCCGGTCGCGCCTCGAAGACGAGTTCGGAGACGCGCAGGTTCTCGGGGGTCCACCAGCGCGCGAGCAGGACGGCCTCGGTCAGGTGGTGCCAGACCAGCTCGGGGTCCGCCGTGAGCGACCGGTGGAACCTGAACGAGCGGCCGTCCGCCCACCCCGCCCCCTCCGCTGTGAGTCGCTCCGCGCGGAGACTGAGCCCGTAGCGGTCATACGTCGCGTGCGGGCCGTCGACCTGGTCTGCGGTGTCGGCGAGACGAGTCAGCGCGGCTGCCAGGTCCCGCAGGGGACCGGGCTCGAGTGCATAGATCCGGCGCTGACCGGTGCGCTGGGAGGTCACGACGCCGGCGCGCTCAAGGGTCTGCAGGTGTTTGGTCGTCTGCGGCTGGCGTGCATCGGCGAGCTGAGCGAGAACGCCGACCGGGCGGGGCCGCTCGGCCAGCAGGCTCACGAGCCGCCAGCGGGTCGGGTCGGCCAGTGCGGCGAGGAGTGCGTCCCGTGCGTCCATGACGACGAGTATTCCTGGCAGAGAATATTCGTGTCAAGGAATACTTCAGCCGAGGCTGCTGGAGTGCTGGAGTGCTGGAGTAATGGAGACCGAAGACACCTCCGCCCGCAGGCCAGACGGCGCAGGGCGCTCAACGGATGGCGGACCCGTTGCTGCTCGGGTCG
The DNA here is from genome assembly GCF_042737375.1 of Streptomyces sp. NPDC060000. NCBI lineage: Bacteria > Bacillati > Actinomycetota > Actinomycetes > Kitasatosporales > Streptomycetaceae > Streptomyces > Streptomyces sp. NPDC060000. Next base: position 88,715 of record NZ_JBHWUU010000013.1, on the reverse strand, counting down.
GTTCGTTCGTCCGGTGACACTACTGCTCCAGCTCGCCAGGGGAGGGGGCGCTGAGCAGGGCCCTGTGGCGGGACCGAGTCATCGTGCGGCGCTTGTGCAAGGCGGCGGCGCGCCGCAGCAATCCGCAGCAATCCGCCTGTTCGGTTTGTACCGACGGCTGAGTGGAGATCGCTCACCGCGAAGTGTGGGCGCGGCCGGGACTGTTCTGAGTGTCGGGGTGTCGAAGCCCCTGCGTGGGGGTTCCTGCCGTCAAGGCTGCGGCGGATGGTCCGAGCCGACGGAGGGGTGAACCGGCATGATCCGAACATCTGGCATTGACCTGAAGCGAGTGAGGAGTGTCAGGCGCGGCTGATTCCGTATCCGTGGGTGCTCATCGCTCTGTCTCCCTCCTGCGCGCGGCCGGCCGTGCGCCCTGACGTTCCCGGCCCTCGTCACGGCCCTGCTGGAAGGCGTCGGAGACCGTCTCGGCGGCGCCGGACAGGGCTCCCTTGGTCTTGCCGCGGGCGCCGGACTCAGTGGCTTGCCCCGTGAGCTCGGTAAGCCCTGCCGGCCTGCGCGGCCCCGCCTCCAGGTCGAGGCGGTTGCACGCCTCGGCGAAGCGCAGGTAGGTGTCGACGCTGGCGACGACGATCCGTATGTCGATCTTGAGTATCTCGATACCGACAAGGGAGACCCGCACGAACGCGTCGATCACCAGCCCTCGGTCGAGAATGAGTTCCAGCACGTCGTAGAGGCCACTGGAACCTCCCCCGCCACCCTGCTGTGTCGCCACGGTCATCACGACCAACCCCTTGCCATCTGTCTCTGCATGGTCCCGTCGACGCTGTCCCTCGCTGCGACGCAGGCTCGTGGGTGCGAGTAGCCCCGCCACCTGCCAGCAAACGCATGTGCCGGTCCCAGGCGTCGTGACCCTGCGGCCGACGCCGACGCCGACGCCGACGCCGACGCCGACATCCACCGTCCACCTGTGCGGTGGTGCGCCTTCATGCGCACGCTGGATGATCGTCTGTTCACGGTGGTGATCGTCGCGGCCGGCCCGATGGGGAGCCGCACCGTTCAGCCACACAGCCTTCTTTGCCGCAGGCACCACGTTCCGACCGTCAAGCCCCCAGCGCAAGACCGTTCCGCTGGGGTACTGCTCAATTGGCAGCAGAGGCAGCAGAGGCAGCAGAGGCAGCAGAGGCAGCAGAGGCAGCAGAGGCAGCAGGGGTGGCAGGGGTGGCAGGGGTGGCGACGGCAGGTCGAATGTGGGTGCAGTTCGCTCCCACGGCCCCCTTGGGGATGCGCATCCGGCGCAGCAGATCGCGGGTGAGGCGAGTCTCGAGCGTGGTGTGCCAGGTGACGCCGGGATGCTGGGAGCGCAGGTGCGACAGCGCCCTGGTGCCCAGCCCACAGTCGCGGAACGGTTCGTCGAGGACGACCTCGGTGATCAGACCCTCGGCGCACTCGTCGCAGGCTCGATAGGTCACTCGCCCGATCACCTTGCGGATGTGTACCAGTAGCAGACACTTCTCACCCGCGCCCTCCAGAGCGGACGAGGGGAGCAGCTCGACGCCGCGGTAGGCCAGAAGCCTGCGATGCCACCGGCCCGCTCGTCGTCCAGGGCGCCGATGCCTTCCCTCGGCCCGCCGCTGTGAGGCGCCTTCCCGTACAGGTCGGCCGTGTGCGTCACTCATGGCATACATCTGGTTTCCCTGCATTCCATCGCGCCTGCCCCGATCCTCGAGCCTCATGTCACGACACCAGGAACGCGTCACTTCGCGCGCACGACACTTGCGGCGCTCCGCGCCAGGCAGCCGGCTTCTCCAGCACCGAGCTCGAGCGCCTGCCTTCTGGTGTCGCTGCCCCGCACGGATGGTGGGCCGCTCGCGGCACCACGTCCCGATCGACCGGATCTACCCAGCCATCCACCTTCTGCAGCCGGGCCCAGGGCGGCGAGCGCCCTTTCGAAGGGCCGCCGCCCGCGCCCGGGCCGCGCGCCCGTCGTCCAGGCGGGCATCGTCCAGCAGACGCAGGAAGTGCGAGGGGTGCGAGGCGGGTCAGGCGATCACGGCCGCATGTATGGCATGTGTGGCGTGATCGCGGGTAGTGGCGCGCGTGGAGTGGGGGGGAGTGAGGGCGAACACGTGGAATCGCATGCCGACGATGACGGCCGTAAGGCACCGGACGAGTACCTGATGCAAGCGGGCTATGCGCTGGGCGGAGACGGTGGCTGCATCGCTGAGGCCCGTCACCACGCCGTCGCCTTCCTTGACCGGGCCCACGTTGACCATGACCTGGCCGTGTCCGGCCGCGCGCGAGACCTCACCCAGCTGGTGGTCAGCGAGCTGGTCACCAACGCCCGCAAGTACGCACCCGGGCCCGTCCTGATGGAACTGCGCATTACCGCCCACGTCGTGGACGTCGTCGTGTGGGACAGCGACCCCACCGTTCCCGTTGCCCGGGCTGCTGATCCCGGCCGGATCGGCCAGCACGGTCTGGAGATCGTCAAGGCTGTAACCGAGGAGTTGTTCATCGAGCAGCAGCCGGTCGGCAAACGCGTCACCGCCCGTATCGCCCTGTCCGACACATCCAGCAGCGACACCGCCCGCCGCTGAGCCGAGTATCCAGGTGGTCAGGTCGTCGTGCGTCACCTCGCTCGGCCTCTGGCTGCTGAAGGACCGGGATCACTGCAGTGGTCCCGGTCGTTCGCCGTTTCCAGGCCGTGTCCCGGCGCAGAACCTGGTTGAGGCCGCCGTCGATGACGAGTCAGGTGCCGGCGGCGCAGCTGATCTGCGCTGAAGCGAGGAAGAGCACAGATTCGGCGACCACTCCGGGCGGCCCAACCGGCCCAACCGGCTCAGCGGGACCGGATTGACGGCGTAGGCCGTGAAGGCGGCCCCCGATCACAGCCACCACCGTCGTCACAGCCACCACCGTCCTCACGGCCTGTGCCGTCAGGCGTTGAGAGCCCGCTCGACTGTGGGATGGCATGGGATGAAGGTGTCGACGCCGACCATCTGCAGCAGACGCACGACGGACTCCTGGGCGCCGGCGATGCGCAGCCATCCCTGAGTCTGGCTCACTCGCTGGTGGGCGGCGATGAAGACGTTGATCCCACTGGAGTCCATGAAGGTCACACCGCTGAGATCGGCCACGATCCGAGGCGGCGTCGTGCCCTCCTCCGAGGTCAGCGCCTGGCTGAGGACGTCCTTGACGTCGTGGTCGATCTCGCCGTGCACGGTCACGACCAGGACGCCGTCGACCACCTCGGGCTGGACGGAGAACCGGCCTGGCCGGTCTTCCTTCTGGATGTCGGTCACCGTCTCCTCGACTGCTCCTGGGGCGTGCCTGAGGCGAGCGGGGGGATTCGGTCCCGAGGTGTCGCCCTCCTTCGCCGCACAACACCGTACCTCACCGATCCAGATCCGAAAATCTATGTTGGCGAGAGTAGACATTGGGTGGTGTCGTGGCTATGGTTTCTCCCCTAGCCAGAGAGATGGCAGGGCCCGGCAGACGCGAACTGCCGGGCAGTGCTACCGCAGTGGCAGTACCCGTAAGTGAAGTCCGCAGTACCCGCAGTACCGAGCAGTGAAGTCGGTGAGCAGTACCTCGGTGAAGCCACTGGTGGAACTGGTGCCGTCGCATATGGCGGCTCGGACGGTGACTGCCGCCTTGCCCGACCAGCTGAAGTCGCCCCCGGTACACGGGCTGGTAGGACTCCGTTAGGTCTGTCTTGCGGTCCTGTTTGAGGGCATGGTGGGGGTGTGGACGCCCATGAAGTGAACCGTGCTCGGGTGACGTTGGCGTTATTCGTGGCTGACGTGTTCTCGTCGGTTCCGCGCAAGGATCAGCGGGCGAAGGGCGACTGCTATCTGCGGGGACTGATGCTGGACGGACGGCGGAAGTCGATCCAGCCGATGGCGGAACGGCTGCCGGACGGCAACGAGCAGAACCTGCAGCAGTTCGTGAACCAGTCGACCTGGGATCCGGTGCCGGTGCGGCGGCGGATTGCGGAGCGGATGGTGCCGCAGATCGGCCCGGATGCCTGGGCGGTCGATGACGTGTCGTTCCCCAAGGACGGCCGGATGTCGGTGGCGGTCGCGCACCAGTACTGCGGGGCGCTGGGCAAGCAGGCCAACTGCCAGGTCGCGGTGAGCGTGCACGCGGTCTCCGACACCGCGTCCTGTCCGCTGCAGTGGCGGTTGTTCGTGCCGCAGGAGTGGGCGGACGATGCCGTGCGGCGGCAGAAGACCGGATACCGCAGGAGGTCGGGCACCGGGAGAAGTGGCGCCTGGCCCTGGACATTCTCGACGAGCTGGCCGGGTGGGGTCTGGTGCCGCCTGTGGTGGTGGCCGACGCCGGCTACGGCCAGAACGCCGACTTCCACGACGGCCTGAGTGAGCGGGGTATCGGCTATGTCGTGGCGGTCCGTTCGGACGTGACGGTCCACCCGTACGACGTGCAGCCCACCGCCCCCGTGTGGTCCGGCACCGGCCGCAGGCCGCAGCCCCGCTACCGCGACAAGCCGTCCCCGGTGGCCGCGCTGGCGGCCGGCCACGGGCGGCAGGCGTTCAGCGAAGTGACCTGGCGTGAAGGCTCACGCGGGCCGATGCGCTCGCGCTTTCTGGCACTGCGGGTGCGGCCGGCCGGGGTCCGGGCCCGCCGTCTGGCCCAGGCCGCCGCCACTGCCCGGCGCGGCCACTGGGACGGCGTCCTGCTCGACGTGGCGCTGCTGGGCGAATGGCCCCAGGACGCCGAAGCACCCACCGACTTCGCAGATCGACGCCGATGTCACGGCCGAAGCTCTTCGGCTTGCACAGCATCCTCGTGTTCCAACCGAACCCACGGGTCTACCGACCTGAAGCAGACCGGTGGCCCCGTGGGTTCAAACTGAAGGACCTTGGGTTTCCTTGACCCACGGGGATCAAGACCCTGTTCTCGTATAGCTACCTCCAGATGGCGTGTAGCACTGTAACTACTTGGCGTGGTCGCACTGCTGGAGGGCGGCGAAGTCGGCGTGCGCCGTCTCGACGGCCTCCGGGTACGCGCACGGAACGGCACCCCGTGCGGGGCGACGTCTGCCGCCGGGGGCTCAGCTGTCCGCCGTCGGGTCGGTGCGGATGACGGCCTGATCACCGTGGGGCCCGAACAGGTGCAGGATCTCCACCGCTTCGGCGCCGGCGGGGCCGAACCAGTGCGGGGTGCTGGTATCGAACTCGGCGACCTCGCCGGGCCGGAGGGTGGTGTCGCGCTGTCCGAGGATGAGGCGAAGTTCACCGGCGAGTACGTAGAGCCATTCGTAGCCGGAGTGGGTCACCAGCTTCGGTTCGCGATGAGCGAGAACCTGCTTGAAGACCTGGACGCGACCCGGGTACCGCGTCAGCGGGACGACGATGTTTCCGCGTTCCCGGCTCCTGGGCCTGAGGTGGACCCGGGGATCGCCGGTGGCCGGGGCAGCCACCAGCTGGTCCAGCGCCACGCGATGGGCCCGGGCGAGCGGGATGAGGAGGTCGAGTGTCGGGCGCCGCAGACCCGATTCGACGCGTGACAGCGTGCTCACGGAGATCCCGGTGTCGCGCGCGAGTACGTCGAGGGTGAGACCCCGGTCGTGCCGCAGGGCGCGCAGCCGTGGCCCGATGCTGTGGATGAGTTCTGCGAGTTCGGGGTCCATACGGTCATTTTGCGGTCTTCGCAAAATTTCTGGGCCCTGCCCCGCTCCCGGCCCGAGTCTGAGAGCGCCCGATCCCGTACGAAAGGTGCCCCCCCGTGCTCACGAAATCCCTGGCCGCTCCGCCCGCACCGCTGAGTGCGCGCCGACGCTGGACGGTGCTGGCCGTCTGCGCGTTCAGCATGTTCCTGGTCGGTGTCGACACCACCATCGTCAACGTGGGCCTGCCGGAGATCGGGCATGGTCTCGGTGTGGGCACCCATGATCTGGAATGGGTCGTCGACGCCTACACCGTGGTCCTGGCCAGTCTCCTCGTCGTCTCCGGGGCGCTCGCGGACCGATGGGGGCGCCGCCGGGTCTTCCGGTACGGGCTGGTCGTCTTCGGCCTGGCCTCCCTCGCGTGTGCGCTCGCCCCCTCGCTCGGTGTGCTCGTCGCCGCGCGGGCCGTTCAGGGGGCCGGGGCGTCGATGCTGAGTCCCGTGGCCCTGGCGATCGTGGTGAACGCGATGCCCGACCGGCGGGAGCGGGCTCGGGCGATCGGCGTGTGGGCGTCGGTCTTCGGGCTCAGCATGGCGGCGGGTCCGGTCATCGGCGGGGCACTCATCGCCGCGTTCGGCTGGCGTTCGGTGTTCTGGATCAACACGCCGGTCATCGTGGCCGCCCTCGTCCTGGTCGCCGTGTTCGTGCCGGAGTCCCGCGCTGCGCGCGCCAGGCGTCTGGACTGGCCCGGACAGACGCTCCTCACCGTGGTGCTCTGCCTCGTCGTCGGCATCCTCATCGAAGGACCCCGTATCGACTGGGCCTCGCCGACGGCCCTCATCGGCTACGCCCTGGCCATGGCCGCGGCGACCGCGTTCGTCATGGTCGAACTGCGCCGTGAGGAACCCCTGATGGACCTGGGCCTGTTCCGCCGGCCACCCTTCGCCACGGCGGTGCTCGGGGCCATGGCGGTGTTCGTCGCCCTGAACGTGAGTCTCCTCCTCAACACCCTCTACTTTCAGCACACGCGGGGCTGGACTCCGCTCGCGACCGGCGCCACCACCCTGCCCATGGCGCTGGGGGCCACTCTGTGCGCGCCCTGGTCCGGCAACCTGGTGGGACGCCTCGGACCGAGGCGTCCGCTGGTTCTCGCGGGTGCGTTCACCGTGGCCGGAGGTCTGTGCCTGACGCGTCTGGACCAGGACACGAGCGTGCCGCTGATCCTGTTCGCCCACCTGCTGATCGGCATCGGATTCGGCTTCGCCAACGCCCCTCTCACCAACACCGCCGTCAGCGGTCTGCCGGCCACCCGGGCCGGTGTGGCGGGGGCGATCACCTCCACCGCCCGTCAGATCGGTGCGGCGGTCGGTATCGCTGTCGCCGGGGGACTGGTCGCCGGCACCGGCCCCGCCGGCTTCGCGGCGGCGTCGCATCCGGGATGGCTGCTCGTATCGGCCTGCGGACTCTTCCTCTTCGTCGTGGCCCGCGCCTCGCAGCCGGCGGCCGCCGACACCCCCTAGTAGATGATTGATTCCAAGGTCAGTGGTCGTAGGCGGTCAGGGAGCGGATGACCGGGCCACCGGTGTGGCGGTTGTGCCAGATCGCCGTGGTCAGGGCCAGGAGGCGTTGCAGGACGCGGACGGCCACTCCGCCGGGGGTGCGGCCGTCGTGGCGTTCGAGGTCCAGCTGGGCTTTGAGGGTCTGGTTGACCGACTCGATCAGCTGCCGCAGGGGCTTGAACAGCTCGGCTCCGGCCCGCTCGGGTTCGCCCTTGCGGGCCGGCCTCAGCAACCGGACGCCGAGTCCGGCGAGCTGCCGTTCGAAGACGCGGTGACTGCCCCTGGTCGTCGGCGTCTCCGCCGCGAACGTCCACGACAGCGAAGGGCTGAAGCCGATGGTGGCCGGTCACCAAACGAGACACGACCCCCACCGCGGCCGTCACTTCAAGCCCCAACGGCTCCATGCAGACAAGGCATACGACGTGCCTCAGCTGCGGAAATGGTTACGCGGCAAGCGTATCGGCGTGCGCATCGCCCGCAAAGGCTTCGAGTCCAGCGAACGATTGGGCCGCCGCCGGTGGGTCATCGAGCGGACCATCTCCTGGCTGTCCGGCTACCGCCGGCTCAGTCCCCGCTACGAACGAAATCCCCGCAACTACCTGACCTTTTTCGGTCTCGCCGCCGCCCTGTACTGCTACAAGCGCCTCCTCCGCCTCACCACATAGGACACTGTCTAAGGTGAGCGATTGAGTGCCCAAGTGCCCATGAAAGAGCGGGCATTGAGCCCGGACCGGATCGCTCGGATCGGGCGCGAGACGCAGACAGCCTGCCCCCTGCACCGCACGGCCCAGAACCGGATCTGGCTGGAGATCGTGCAGATCGCTCTCGACCTGCTGGCCTGGATGCCGAGGCTCGCCCTGACCGGCCCGGCCCGGCTCTGGGAGCCCCGCCGACTACGGCTCCGCCTGTTCACCGCGGCCGGACAGCTCGTGACCACCGGCCGTCGGCGGATCCTCCGCCTGGCCCGGCACTGGCCCTGGACCGGTCACATCACCGTAGCCCTCGACCGGCTCACCCAACTGCCCGACCCTGGCTGACCAGCAGATTCCCCGTCCCTTCGACAGCACCTCGACACCCGGAGCAGTGGAATCCGGCGCCATCCCGAGGCGACATTCGAGTCTTCGGCCTGCACAGCCTCAGGACACGGCACGAAAACGGTCCACCGACTCCGTCGGCGGACCGTCACGAAACTTCGAGGTTAACGCCGTGGTAGCCGGATGACAGCCGCGCGATGCCGGCAACCCATAACTTGCCATAGGCAGCGGAGAAACCGGGAGTCCGGTCCGAAGGGAATATGTAAATTGCAGCTGCGGGCGTCTGGCCGGCCTGCTTTCGCGCATCGTGGCGAAATCCGCAGGGACGACATTGGGGATGTCCGTCACAGAGTGGGAGTCAATCAGTTGACCGAGTTGGGCACGATTGCGAAAAGAAATCCGCAGAGCGCCACCTTGGATCTGCGAATTTTGTACCTGAAGGCGGTGAACCCCGAGGGCGCTCCGCCACCCGTCGTCCCTGTACCCGAGTTTTTGAATGGACCGGACGACTATCAGGCTGCGGCGGCGGACTGGGCATGCGCGGAAAGGGCGCGCTATCGCGACCTGGCGGCACGTGCGACAGGCGAGGACGATCGTAAGGCGCTGGTACGGCGGACGGCCCTCGCCGCCGCGCCGCTCGGGCTGATCGCCGGCGCCTGGCTGCAGTGGCTCAGTGAGCTTCTAAACGAACCGGACCGCCCAGCGCCCGACGAAGCGCACCGGTGACGGTCCGGCCCGTCGGTAGCCATGCCGTCATTGCCTGTACATCGACCACGTTGGCCAGGTCAGAGTCTGGTGCTGGGACGGCAAGGCCGACACCGCAGCAGCGAGCCGGGGCAAGCCGGTACATCCCGAGTGCGAGAAGAAGGCGCGGGCCGGTACGGCGGCCCGCTGGGAGACGAAGCCGAAGGAAGCGGGCGGCCAAGCCGAAGCAGGTGTCCCTTGTGGAACGAGCCTGAGGTTCCCCCGCTGCGCGGGGGTGGCTGACTAACTTGACTCTGTCAGGGATCTTGGATGGTCGGGCTCAGCTGCCGAGGGTTCGCCAGGACTTTGACCGGGGAATCGCGTTCTGGTCCAGAAAGGTCTGGAAGGCGGTCGGCGGTCTCGGTGAAGAGGGTTCCTCGGTCGCTGACTGGCTGCTGAGTCGTTCGATGTCTACGGCGATGGCCGTGAGTACGTGTTGCAGGTGGGTTTTCGGCTGGCCTCGGTAGCGGCAGTGGCGCTGCCGTGTCCGTGAGCGAACTCGTTGATGGTGCCCTCCACTCCGGAGCGGACCGCGTAGCGGGCCTTCCACTCGGGGGTCTGCTGCTCGGCGCGGGCACGGAGTTGCAGGCCGCGGAGTTCTCGTGGGGGAAAGCCCACGGTCCGGGTGCTGTCGGCGGTGGTGGTGCAGCGGGCGCGGGCCGGCAGGGGCGGCACCGGCTCTTGGTGAACCGGGCCACGATCAGCGGGGCGGAGGTGGGCGAGGAGGTCGGGTAGGGGCCGTGCCAGCCCCGGCTGGCTTGGCCCTGGGGGCAGGTGACCTGGCGGCGGTCGAAGTCGATGTGGAAGTCCTCCCGGTCGAAGCCCTCGTTCTTGCGTCGCTGGGGGGTGGGGTTGCCCGGCAGGGGGCCGCTGACGGTGACCTGGTGTTCGCGCTGGGCTCGTTCCAGGTGGACCAGGGAGGTGTAGCCGCCGTCGACCAGGTGCTCGGCGGGCAGCAGGCCTCGACGCGCAGGCGGGTGTGGATGCCGGGCAGGGAGCGAGCTGGACCGGCGCCTGGCCCAGGTGACCAGCCGGTGAGCGACGCTGTGCACATCGTCCTGGACGACACCGCGATGGCCGCAGCCGGCCAGGGCAACGTCCTCGCCTCCCGTCTGATCCACCGCGCCCATGCCGAATCAGGCTGGTTCCTGTACGCCCCGGCGTGCGCGTTAGTGGAAGCCGATCGCGCCCGGCCTGGCACGGCCGAGCACCTGGCTTCCCTTCCCGGCGTCACCGTCCTCGATCTGGACCTGGCTACAGCCCTGGCCGTCGCACGGCTGGAGACCTGGGCTGTGCGGCACACAGTCAGTACGCAGCGCAGCCGACCCCGGACCGTCCGGACGGCGCGATCATCGCGACCACTGCCCCGCACCGGTGGGCAGGTGAACCGGTCCGCGTACTGGACCTCACCCCCTGATCACAGCAGCAGACGTCTGCGGGCCCCGCCCGCGCGCACGAGGGCGGCGAGATGCCGCCCCGTGCGCGTCCGTCAATGGCGGGCCTGGATCTTCAGGTCGCCGCGGGTCTGTACGCGGATGTGGTCACTGGCGAGCATGGCGTGGGGGAAGCCGAGGTCGATCGCGCTGACCTCGTCCAGGCACGCCATCTGGGACCGGGTTAGGTCGACCTCGAGGGCTCCCAGGTTCTCCTGCAGCTGTTCGACAGTTCGCGCCCCGATGATGGGCGCGGTCACCCCTGGGTTGTGCAAGGTCCAGGCCAGTCCGACCTGTGCAGGGGTCCGGCCCAGTTCCGCCGCGACCTCCTTGACGACATCCACGATGGCGAGGTTGCGCTCGGTCACTGCGCCCAGGGCCAGGTTGAAGCTCTTGCGGGCGCTCTCACTCTGGTCGGACGCCGGTGCGGTCAAGTCCTGGCGGCTGTACTTGCCGGTGAGGACCCCACCCGCCAAGGGGGACCACAGCACGGTTCCCAGTCCCAGCTCCTGGGCCATCGGCAGAAGGTCACGCTCCCCGGTGCGTTCCACCAGGTTGTACTCCAGCTGTAGCGCCGTCAGTGGCGACCAGCCGCGCAGGTCGGCGATCGTCTGCATGCGTGCGATCTGCCAGGCCGGGGTGTTGGAGATGGCGACGTAGAGGATCTTGCCCTGGCGCACCAGGTCGTCCAGGCCGCGCAGGATCTCCTCCACGGGAGTGGTGGAGTCCCATACGTGCAGGTAGAGCAGGTCGATGTAGTCGGTGTTCAGCTGCCGCAGGCTGGTTTCGACCGCGCCGAACAGACTCTTTCGGCTGGCGCCACCGGAGTTGGGGTCATCGGGCCGGCGCAGCGTCGTGTACTTGGTCGCCAGGACCAGACTGTCGCGCCGGTTACGGGCGAACTCGCCGAGCATGCGCTCGGAGGTGCCGTTGGTATAGGTGACCGCGGTGTCGATGAAGTTCCCACCCCGCTCGACGTAGAGGTCGAAGAGTCTCCGCGCCTCGTCCTGCTCCGCGCCCCAGCCCCAGTCGTTGCCGAAGGTGGCCGCGCCGAGCGCGAGTGGTGAGACCCGCAGGCCGGAACGTCCCAGCTGCCGGTAGGTGTCGAGCGTGAGCGCCATCGTATTCTCCTGTGAAGTGTGGTTCCTGGCGTGTGTTGCGTGCGGGCCGGTCATGGGCCCGTGGATGCTCATCCGGCTCCGAGCCCGTAGCCGCCGGCCACGGTGACGACCTGGCCGGTGATATAGCCGCCGGCGGCGTCCGAGGCGAGGAAGACGACTGCTTCCGCGACCTCCTGGCTGGATCCGAAGCGCTCGAAGGGGATCTTCGCGCGCATGGCGTCCCGGCCCCTCTGGGGCACTCAAGGCTTGTCGAACAGTGGGGTGTCGGTGACCCCGGGGCTCAAGGCGTTGACGCGAATTCTGCGCGGAGCCAGTTCGAGCGCGAGTGAGGGCAGCATCGCCAGCAGCGCGCCGCGTGTCGCCGCCCCCACCGTGGCGCCAGGGCTGCCGCGACGGGATCCGATGCCCACGGTCAGGACCATCGAGCTGCCGTTGTTCATGAGGGGAAGGGCCTTTTGGAGGGTGAAGTACTGGCCCTTGAAATTGAGGTCGGCGTGCTCGTCGAACGATTCCTCCGTCACATCGGCTACCGGTGCCGGACGGAATATTCCGGCGTTGAGGAAGAGCAGGTCCAATGACCTGAACCGCGCCGACACCGCTGACATCAGAGCGTCGGTGTCGGCGAGCACGCGCGCATCGGATCGGACGACGAGTACGTCGTCGGGGAGCTCGGACCGTGCCCGTGCGAGGTGATCAGGATTCTGTCCGGTGACCGCGACCTGGTAGCCGCGGGCGTGCAGCAAGCCCGGCCGTCGCTGCCGATCCCGGTCGTCCCCCCGGTGATGAGCGCTGTGGGCATGGCAGACCTTTCGTCGCTGAAGCAGTGGGCAAGAGACTACCCTTAAACGGGGACCTCCCCGCTTGTCTCACCGTACACTGAACCGGGGACATCCCCAATTCGCTCCCGAGCCTCATCCGACACTCACGATCGCGAACGTCATGACACCTCCACGCAGCACCCTGCGCGCCGACGCGCAGCGCAACCGCTGGCAGCTGATCGCCGCGGCCGCCGAAGCCTTCGCATCCGGACGCGCGATCTCGCTGGATGCGATCGCCAAGCGCGCGGGAGTAGGGAACGCCACCCTGTACCGGCACTTCCCCACCCGGGAGGATCTGGTCGAAGAGGTCTACCGGGACCAGATCCGCCCCTTGCGCGAAGACGCGCGCACCCTGCTGGCTACCGAGCCGCCCGCACAGGCCCTCCACGCGTGGATGCTCCGATTCGCCGACTGGGCCGGCGAACGACGCGGCATCTGCGAGGCCCTGGTCGCCATGAGCGCTTCCGGCCGCTTCGGCACCGGACCGGTCTGTGACGAGGTCCAGCAGGTCCTGGCGATGGTGCTCAAGGCCGGCGCCACAGCAGGAGAACTGCGCAGCGACATCGACCCGATCGACGTAGGCGGCATCCTCGCCGGTCTGCTTTCCGTAGCCGGCGCACCCGAGCAGCGCCCCCAACTAAACCGCATGCTGGACGTGGTCGTTGACGGACTCAGGCCCCGCTGAGAGGACGTCCGCATTATTTTTGTGGCTGTTTGGGAGGGTTCAACACCCGCCGGGATTAGTTGTATAAAGGCAGAACAAGCAGTATGTCGCGCTAGTCGAGACGGACATGGCCTTGCGGTTTGCGTAGATTCCCACCATGAGCTCCTGTCCGGTTCGAATATGGGATTGAACGCCGCTTTTGCCTCGCCCGATCGAGCGATATGCCCGGTTGGACACCTCGTGCGCCAGTATCCTCATGGCCTCTTCGAAGCAACGCAAGCCCTACCTGAGCGACCTGTCCGATGCCCGCTGGGCGTTGATGGAGCCGACCTTGACGGCCTGGCGGGCCGAGCGGCAGAAGACCTCGCTCAACCTCGGCGGCAAGGTCACTGACCTGCGGGAAGTCATGGACGCGATCCTCTTCCTCAACCGGACCGGGGCCCCGTGGCGCTACCTTCCGCACGACTTCCCGCCACACACCACCGTGTTCAGCTACTTCAGCGCCCGGACCGCCGACGGCACCATCGAGAAACTCGGCGTCCGCCTGCACCGAATGGTCCGTGAGCAGGAAGGACGCGCTGCCGAGCCCACGGCTTGCGTCATCGACGCGCAGAGCGTCAAGACGCCGGCAAGAAGATCGTGGGCCGTAAACGGCGTGGTGTACGGGTTCACCACGGTCCCGAGGTGCCTTTTGCGAGGTGGCGGTGTCAGTGGGTGGTGAGCATGCCCTCGCGGAGCTGGGCCAGGGTGCGTGACAGCAGCCGGGAGACGTGCATCTGGGAGACGCCGAGCCGTTCGCCGATCTGGGCCTGGGTGAGTTCCTCCACGAACCTCCAGTGCAGGATCCTGCGCGCGCGCTCGTCGAGGTCGGCGATCATCGGGGCGAGTGCGTGGAAGTCCTCCACCAGTTCCAGCGCGCCGTCGTCGTTGCCGATGAAGTCGGACAGGGACGACTCGCCGTCCTCGCTGTTGTTGATGGCGGCGTCCAGGGAGGAGGAGCGATAGCCGTTGGAGGCCAGCCGCGCCTCGATGACTTCCCTTTCCTCCAGGTTCATCAGCTGGGCCAGCTCCGCCACGGTCGGGGTGCGGCCCAGGCGGCTGTGCAGTTCCTCGGTGGCGCGCGCGAGTTGGACGCGGGCTTCCTGCAGGCGGCGCGGAACGTGCACGGCCCAGGTGGTGTCGCGGAAGAACCGCTTGATCTCTCCCACGATGTAGGGGATCGAGAAGGAGGTGAACTCCACCTCGCGGGAGAGCTCGAAACGGTCGATGGCCTTGATCAGACCGATCACGCCGACCTGGACGATGTCCTCCATCTCCTCCGGGTTCCGGCTGCGGAAACGGGAGGCCGCGTAGCGGACCAGGGAGATGTTCATCTCGATCAGCGTGTTGCGCGCGTACTGGTGCTCCGGCGTGCCCTCTTCCAGCACCGTGAGTTGCTGGAAGAACAGGCGGGTGAGCTCACGCGCGTCCTTCGGAGCCACCTTCGACGGGTCGGTCACCTCCGGCAGTTCAACGCACTTCACATCCGCCGTCGTCACTGCCGTATCCGTAACCATGTGTCCCTCCCCTGTCGGCCTTGCCGACACCGGCCCACCTCGACTCGCCACTGCCGCGCCTACCCCTTCCCCTCACCTTCATGCCTACTCCTTCCGTGATATCGACGGCCCCGCGCCCGCGAGGTGCCGAAGCGGACCTCGATCGACTGCGGCGAGCGGATCCAACCGAGCCGCGCCATCCAACCGAACTCAACCCTGCGCACACCGAGTCGCACGGCGTCTTGCCGGTCCGAGCGGCGGGACGTTGCCCCCCGGCCAGGTCGACCAGGTCTCTTTTGCCGATCACTGCGCCCAGTTGCGGTCGGTGCTTCGGCGGCCGTCCATGATGCCGGTGCGCACTACGAAGCTCGTCGTCGGATCGGGTGCGCCGGGCCGCGTTCGGTAGGGTGCCGGGGTGCTGGCTGTTTGGTCGGTGCCTTCCTGGGGGGATGAGCGAGACGAGGGACATGCCGGAACAAGCGATCCTGCCTGCGACAGCACCGAGCGAGCCCTTGGCCGTGTCGGTCGAGGCGGCGCGGATGGCGGCGGTACGCCGTTACGACATTCTCGACACTCCGCCGGACGGCGCCTACGACCGAGTCGCGGCGCTGGCCGCGCGGCTGTTCGAGGTGCCGGTGGCGACGGTGACGATCGTGGATGAGGACCGGATCTGGTTCAAGGCCGCGCACGGCCTTGAAGGTGTCAGCGAGATCGGCCGGGATCCGGGCCTGTGCGCCTCGGCGGTGCTGAGTGATGACACCACCGTCATCCCCGATACTTTGCTGGACCCGGTCGCCTGCTCCAACCCGCTGGTCGCCGGCCCGATGGGGGTGCGGTTCTACGCCGCCGCTCCGATCATCACCGCCGACGGGCACCGCCTGGGCACGGTCAACGTCCTTGACACCCGCCCTCGCGAGATCAGCGAGGCCGATGCCTCCACCCTCGGGGACCTGGCCGCGGTGGTGCGTGACCAGCTGGAACTGCGACTGTCGGCGTTGCACGTGATACGCGCCGAGCAGGAGAAGCGTCAGGCGGAGGAAGAGGCCCGGCAGCGTGCGGAGCGGGACAAGGCGGCCATCGCCGCGTTCGCCTCCACCCTGCAGCGCACCCTGGTGCCTCCCGCGCTGCCCGCGGTACCCGGGCTTGAGCTGGCCTGCCACTACAAGACCGCCTCCCCGCAGGAAGTGGGCGGCGACTTCTACGACGTCTTCCCAATCGCCGGAGGCCGGTGGGCGTTCTTCCTGGGCGATGTGTGCGGCAAGGGCGCCGAAGCCGCCTCGGTCACCTCACTGACCCGCTACACGCTGCGGGCCGCAGCCCTCGTCGACGCGGACCCCACGGCCGCGCTCAAAGCCCTGAACACCGCGCTGCTGCTCGACGCGGCGGTTGGCACCCGCTTCTGCACCGCCGTCTTCGGCCTGCTCGATCCGGCCCGGGACGGCGGTTTCACGGTCACGCTGGCCACCGGCGGTCACCCGCCCGCCTACCACCTCAGCCCTGCCGAGGGCGGCGGTGTACGGGTCGAGGCGGCCCGCGCCAAGGGCGGCATGCTGGTCGGCGCGTTCGCCGAGGCCGCCTTCGCCTCACTCACCCTGCACCTGGCACCCGGCGAGGGACTGCTGCTGTACACCGACGGGCTGACCGAGGCCCGCACCGTCGATGGCCACATGCTCGCCGATACCGGCCTTACCGACTTCCTTGCCCAGCGACCGGCACCGGTCAGGGCCGGCGCCCTGATCGACGACACCGTCGCCCTCCTGGACACACTCCCCGACACCGAACGCGACGACGTGGCGCTGCTGGCCCTGTCCGTCCCCACCGCGGACGCCGCTCCCGCCGGCATCACTACCACCGCTCACAGCGCCGCCGCCCCGACCGCACCCGCCGACGCCTCCGTCGGGCAGGAGATCCGACGCCCATGACCGACGCATTCCACATCGACGTCCCGCACACCGACGGCGCCCTGGCCGTGATCGCACTGTCCGGTGAATTCGACATCGCCGCCGCACCCGCCGTGCGGGCCCGCGCCCTGGAACTCATCGCGGCCGGACACGCAGACCTGGTCGCCGACCTGTCGGGGGTCACGTTCTGCGACTCCTCAGGGCTGGGAGCCCTCGTCGGCATCTGGCGCTGTGCCAAGGACACCGACGGATCCCTGACCCTGGCGGCCATCCCCGACCGGCTGAGCCGGCTGCTCAGCGTCACCGGGATGGACACCTTCCTGCCCGCCTACCCCAGCGGCGAGGCCGCGCTCGCCGCCCGCCAGGGCGATCGCACCACCGCCTGAAAACCCTCGCTCGCAGGAGTGGCATCAGCGGGCTTGCCTGGCACAGCCCAGCCGTACAGCCAGGCGCGCGGGGGCATGGCGAAGCGCGCGCCGCGACCGACCACTGGTCGCGACGCGCGCTCATCCGCTCCGTCACAGCCCCTCACCGACGGGCGGTAGGCGTCGTCCGACCTCTTGAAGACGACACACCACGTCTGTCTGGCGGTGACGTTGTCGTGGGTCCGGTCGTTACGCAGTCCATGACGAGGAGTTCGTGAGTCTTCGCGGGTGCCGTCGAGAGGGCTCTGCTGGCGGCCACGGCGCCGATGCCCGCTGACGCCGCCCGGCACGACGACGCCCTGAGCGGTGGTCCGGGCGGCGGTTCGGCACTCAGGCGGTGGGACGGGAATGCACGCTCACGGCGTAGCCTCCGCCTGGACGGTAAGGGTCGCCTGCCCAGGTGGCGAAGCGCTGCCGCAGCGTAAGTCCGGCCGCCGTGCACCAGTCGTCGAACTCCTTCAGTGTCACTGTCGGTTCCGGCAGTGGCAGGTGTTCGGCATCCAGTCCCATGCCGGTGATCAGCAGTCCGCCCGGGCGCAGTACGGCGGCAAGCTGCCGCACAACAGCTGGTTCGGTACCGGGTGCCAGCAAGGGGATGACGTTTCCAGCGGCGAGCGCCAGGTCGAAGCCGGGTTCCAGACCGAGGCTGTCCAGCTGTGCCAGGTCACCGTGCAGCCATTCTTGCGTGGGGGCTTCGCGGCGGGCGACGGCGAGCATGGAGCGGTCGACGTCCACGCCCGTGCAGAGGTGCCCCAGCTCGGCGAGCCGGATCGCGATCCGCCCGGTGCCGCAGCCGGCATCGAGTACCCGGGCGGCACGTGTCAGCAGCGCATCGCAGAAAGAGGCCTCGCCGTGGATGTCGTGACCCGATTCAGCGAGCCGCGCAAACCGCCGGGCGTACTCCTCTCCGGCTTGTCCGCCTGTCAGTTCCGCCCAGCGGTCGCCTTGGCTGCTCATGGTCTGCGTGCCTTCCGGTAGACAGGACGAGGACGGTGTCATCGCGCATTCTTCTTCCTCGCCGCCTCCGCCGAGGCGAGCAGCGCAACCCTAACCACGTCGACGCCGCAGACACCTGCTCGCCCACCCCGCCCCCCGGGGGGTGTAGCCCAGGTTCGGGTGCCCGAGGCCAGACAGCGTGGAGCTGC
Organism: Streptomyces sp. NPDC060000; assembly: GCF_042737375.1. Lineage (NCBI taxonomy): Bacteria > Bacillati > Actinomycetota > Actinomycetes > Kitasatosporales > Streptomycetaceae > Streptomyces > Streptomyces sp. NPDC060000. Next base: position 70,707 of record NZ_JBHWUU010000013.1, on the reverse strand, counting down.
TGCTCCAGGTCGCGAGGAGAAGAACAGTGTCGCCCTGGCCTCCAACGAATCCTTCGGTGGCCGGACGAAGACCGGAACGGCCGGTCATGGACGGGGAGGAGCTGCTCGCCGACGGTGCGCTGTGGCACGGGCTGAGGGAGTACCAGGACATATCGGCGGGTGCGGCCCTCGCCCATGTGGTGGTAGCCGTCGGGGGCGATCCGGCCGACCTGGCGCGTTCGGTCGCCGAGCTCCTTGGCGGGGCGCTCGCCGCGCTGCTGCCCTCCGGGGAGGGCGCGAAGCGACTGGACCTGGCGGGGCGGGGCCGGAGTTGGCAGGCCGGCTGTTGAACTGGTGCTGGTGCTGGTGCTGGTGCCGGTCCGCCCGCAGACCGGAGAGGTGTGGCAGCCGAGCAGCGGTGCGGTGGCCGTGCCCGTGGAGGCCGCGTTGTGGGCCGAGCCGGCTTTCCTTGCCCAGCGGATGCGGTTGCCGGTGATCGGCGGGCTTCCGGAGATGGCCATCGAGGCAGGGGTGACCGGTCCGGCGGCTGCTTGGCCGGTGCTGACCTGGTCACGGACGGCTGACGGGCCACGTGCGCTTCTTGGATTGGGTCGTGTCCTGTCGCTGGACGCCAGGACGGGCTGGCGGGGTGTCAGTCGTGGCAGTTGGAGTAGGTAATGCCGTTGCCGTTGCCGTCGGCGTTGTTGGCGGGCTTGGTGATCTTTGTTTGGCGGCGGTGCGGATGCCGTTGCGGAGCGGGCGCATAGGATCACCGGCATGGCGCTGCGACCTGTTCAGGTGAACATAAAAGCTCTTGATGCCTCGGCGGTCGGCCGGTTCTGGGCGGAGGCGCTCGGCTGGAGTGCTTACAGCCCCGGCGTGACCACCTACGTCGGACCCGTCGGCGGCCTCGTTTGGCCGGACCCGGTCGCTGTCTGCGTCGATGTCGTTCCCGTCCCGGAACCCAGGACAACAACGAAGAACCGTGTCCACCTCGATCTCGCCACCACTTCCGCGGCCCATCAGGCGGAGTTGGTCGCACGCCTGAAGGCTCTCGGTGCGACGCCGGCCCACGTGGGGCAGGGCAACGTGCCGTGGACGGTCCTCGCCGACCCGGAGGGCAACGAGTTCTGCGTGCTGGAGCCTCGGGAGATCTACCGGGACACCGGGCCGATCGCCGCGGTGGTGGTCGACTGCGCGGATCCGCGCGCCATGGCCCGGTTCTGGGACGAGGCGATGGACTGGACCCTGCATGAAGTGACTGACGATCATGCGTCGTTGCGCTCCGCCAGGGGTGTCGGCCCGTATCTCGAGTTCCTCCGCACGCCCGACGCGAAGACCGTGCCAGACCGCGTCCATCTTGACCTGCTGCCGAGCCCCGGTGACGACAAGGCAGCGGAGGTGGCCCGGCTGCGGGCCCTCGGCGCCACCGACCTCGACCTCGGCCAGGGCGACGTCCCGTGGACGTGCCTGGCCGATCCGGAGGGCCACGAGTTCTGCGTCCTCGCCCTGTCCTGACGCGGAGCCTCAACGACACCCCGACATGTGAGCCCTGTCTGCTCATGTGCCATGGCCCGGGGTGGTCGGTTGGGCTCCGGCGTCTCAGCCGATCCGGGCGGCGGGAGCTTGCGTGTCGGGGGCGACATCAGCTCGCTCGCCGACCACAACACGCGAGTCGCGACTCGCCGACTGAAGCGCTCAAGGCCCGGCTCCGCGCCGCCGAACCGCGGCCCGCGCGGTGAGGTGACCGGCAAGGTGCACCCGTCGGCGGCCCCGGTCGGCGCCCGTTGTCCTCGTCCCTGGCCCCCGTCAGGCCGCTCGTCCCTGGCCCCCCGTCAGGCCACTGGCCCTGGCTTCCGTCAGGCCACTGGCCCTGGCCCCGCCAGGCCCGCTGCGAGACCACGCCCCTGCAGGCCCGGGCCCGGCAGCCCGGGGCTGCGGGGCTGCCGGGGAAGGTGAGGGCGTTCGGGCTGCCTGCGTCAGTTGGGCTGCAGCTTCACGCAGCTGTCCCGGTTTCCGACGTGGCAGACGAAGAGGCTGACATCAGCCACGTCGCTGGCCTTGTTCGACAGATCGTTGAGCCGGTGGTAGTCGCCGTCGCTGGCCCAGGACGAGCCGTTCCACTTCGTGTACTTGGTGTAGAGGCCCTCGCTGTTCGAGTCGGCGGAGCACCTGTCCGAGACCAGGATGTCCCAGTCGGTCTTGTAGGCCTGCTTGCCGTTGTACACGGTGGTCGCGTACCAGTGGTACGTGCCTTGAGCGACACCGCAACTGTCTCTGGTGATGCCGTAGTAGTTACCGCCCGAGGCATGGGCGGGAGACGCTACGGCCCCCATAGCGAGAGCGGCCCCCAGTGCCGCACCGGCGGTCAGGGCGTGACGAATGCGCATGGATCTCCTTCTGGGCAATGTGTGGCCGGGATGCGGGAGCGGCTACGTCTTGCCAGCGGTGGGGCGGACGGTCGTCCGCCCCACCGGCCCCCGTCCCCGTTGTCCGACAGCCGCCGGGATCGGCCCCGTTTGTGCGGGTGCTGTGTGTTTCGCCGGCCGTAGCGATGATTCGTTTCCGGCCGGGCACCACAGAGTCTGCTGACCGCCTGCGGGCCGGAACAACGGCAAACGGCTGTCCCGGACAGGCGGGGGCTGTCCGGACTGGTCAGGACGTTGTCCGGATCACGTCCCGGACAGCGGGCCATGGCGGAAACCGCTGGTTCCCTTTCGGCCGACGCCACAGCAGGATGGTCTTCATGGGGAACCTGGGGGAGTTGTCGCCGTACGAAGCCCGAGACGCCGCCGGTTTCGTCGAGTCGATGCAGCAGCTCAAGAAGCGTTCGGGACTGACGTATCGCGCACTGGAGGAGCAAGCCGCCCGAAACGGTGACGTACTGGCGCGCAGCACGCTGGCCGACATCCTGAGACGCACCAGCCTGCCGCACCCCGACCTGCTGGCCGCGTTCGTCCGCGCCTGCGGAGACGGACACCGGGTCGGCGCCTGGCTGGACGCCGGCAACCAGGTGCGGCGACGGCTGGCCGAAGAAGCCGACAGTGCCCCCGGCCCGTCCCCGCAACGCCTGGATCAGCGCACCCAGACCGGTGACCCGGCCCTCGTCCACACCTCGCGTGAGCCACTGGGGCCAGAGCCTGTCGTGCCACGAAGCACCGCCGTGCCACTGCTGCCTTCTGCGCGTCCCGGCACGATCAGGCTTCTGCACGGCCGTACTGCCGAAACGCGGACGCTGTCCCGGATCCTCGATGACGCTGCGAACGGGACGCAACACATCACCGTGCTCAGCGGCGAGCCGGGGATAGGGAAGAGCCACTTGCTCCGGTGGCTGGAGCAGCAGGCCAGAACTCGTAACTTCGCGGTACTGGTCGGGCGCTCCACGGAGTTCGAGCGCGTCCCCTACGGGGCCTTCGTGGACGCCTTGGACGACGCTCTGAGCGTGGCGGACCAGGCGTTGCCGGAGAAGATCGGAAGTGCGGCACTCGATCTGCTGCAGGCCGTGTTTCCGGCCCTGTCCGGACGAACGGCCGGCGGGGAACGAACGATGCCGGCCGAACGCTTCCGCGTGCACCGAGCGGTACGCGCCCTGCTGGAGGTTCTCGGCAGCGGCGCAGGCCTCGCACTGCTTCTCGATGATCTGCACTGGGCCGACCAGGGCACCATCGAGCTGGTCGACCACCTGGTGCGTCATCCGCCGGCGCTGCCTTTCGTGCTGGCGATCGCGCACCGGCCCCGCCAGACGTCCGCCCGGCTGACCGCCAGTCTGGCCCGCGCCGAGGCGTCGGGCCTCCTCGTGGGCCTGGAACTGGGCCCCCTGTCCCCGGCCCATGCGGCCGGCTTGCTCGGGGTGGAGGTGAGCGGCTGGCGTCGCGATCTTCTCTACGCCGCCAGCGGAGGCAACCCGTTGTACCTCCAGGCGCTTGCCCGCCGGTCAGGAGCGGAGGCGCTGGCGCCCCGCTGTGACGGGGCCACAGCGGTTGGCGACGATATCCCGGCGTCCATCCGCGGCGCGCTCCTCGAGGAACTCGAAGGCGCTTCACCCCTGGCCCGGGCGGTGATACGCGCCGCAGCCGTGCTGGGGGACCCTTTTGAAGCGGAACTGGCGGCAGCCGTCGCCCAGAGAGGCGAAGAAGACGTCGCGGCCGCTCTGGACGAGCTGGTGGAGCGCGATCTCGTGCGTGAGACGGGCCGCGGCTCCCGTCTGATCTTCCGCCATCCCCTCGTCCGCTCCACCGTCCTGCACCAGACGGGTGCCGGCTGGCGTCGGGCCGCGCACGCACGAGCCGCGGGTCAGCTGGCCGCTCGCGGTGCCGAGCCGACAGTTCAGGCCCTGCACGTGGCGAAATCGGCCCGTCCTGGCGACCCGCGGGCCATCGCCGTACTGACAGCGGCGGCGCATCAGATGCTGCCCGTGGCACCGGCCACCGCCGCACACTGGACCGCCGAGGCTTTGCGCCTGCTGGGACCCGACGCCTCACGGCACCCGGACCTATGGCTCCTTCAGGCCCACGCGCTGTGTACGGCAGGACATCTGCACAAGAGCCTCGACGTCCTGGACGAGGCACACTCCCTGCTACCCCCCGAGGCGCACAGGGATCGGGCCCGCACGGTCGAGGCCCTCGCCACGGCACAACGCCTCCTGGGCCGCTACCACGAGGCAACAGCACTCCTGGAGCAGGAGACACTCCGCTGCAACGACCTGCCGTCCGCTCTGACCACGGCCCTGTACGGCCAGCTCGCCGCAGTCAGACTGTGCGCCCGGGACTTCACCGGTGCCACCGTGTGGGGGGTACGCGCGATGCGTCTGGCCGAAGCGTCCGGTGACCCCGTACAGACCACGGTGATCAACAGCCTGTTGGCACTGGCGTACACGTCTGTGGGAGACATGCGCCAGGGTGGCAGTCACCTGAGCCTCGCGCACCAGGGGCTGGGCACTTCTGCCTTCGACGAGCGTCGGGCGGGGGAGTACCTGGATGCGCTTCTGGCGGCCGGATGGGCCAACATACTGCAGGAACGCTTCGAGGAAGCCTTGCGTCACTTCGACCGCGGGCTGGCGGTCTCCCGGCGAACCAGCCACAGCCACCTGCTCACCGACCTGCTCACCGGAGCCGCCTACGCCTCTCTCTGGCTCGGCCGGCTCGAGCAGGCAGGCCGGTATGCCGAGGACGCCATGGACGCGGCCGCACTGACCGCGAGCGCCGAACCCCGGTCCATGGCCCTGGCGGTGAACGCCGCCGTCACGCTGTGGGCCGGCAACTTCACCACGGCCCTCGAGGACTGCGAGAAGGCCATGGCCGAAGCCGGAGACGCCGTCGGCGGCTCGTTGGCCCTGGCCATGCTCGGCCAGGCCCGCCTGCTCGACGGTGACCCCGCGGGGTGTGTGCGAGCAGTGCTCCGAGCCGGTGGTGGACCGGATCTGGCGGAATTCGAAGCCTCAGTGCGAGCGCTGTGGTTCCGCTTGCTGGCCGCAGCCGAGGCCGCTCGGGCCGACACCCGGGCCGCCGCCCACTGGGCCGACCGCGCGGCAGCGGCCGCCGCTCCCACCGGACTTCGGGGGCAAAAGGGGTTTGCACTTCTCGCGTGGGCCGAGGCCCATCTGACCGTGTCACCCGGTCCTGCCGGACAAGCGGCCCTCAATGCCTCGTACGCCTTTCACGACGCCCGCATGCCGCTCTACGAAGCCCTTGCCCGCACGACGGCCGCCACCGCGCTGACAACCACCGGTCAACCGACCGCGGCAGCAGCCGAGGCACAGCACGCAGCGGCGCTCTTCTCCAGATACGGAGCCCTGAGCTCGCCCTGACCGGCCCGGGCCCCCTGCCGTCGGGAGCCCGAACGCCTGCGGCTGCGCGGTTCTACGCCGACGGAGAGGCGGATCGCATCTGGGAGAAGCGGGCCGAGCAAGGCTCAAAACCTCACAGCAGCACACTTCACTGGATGATTCGCCCAAGACCTGGGTCTGGATGGACCCCGCTCCACAGGCACAGGCGCCAGGCAGCTCCCCGGCCGTCGGCTCCTGGTCCGCGTCACACCCGCAAACCCAGCCGGGTGTGGCTCTCTCGTAGTGACCTGCTCGGTCAAGCGGTGAGGGCGTATCCGTCCTGGTGGCGGGCCTGCCGAGTGCGGAGATGTTCTTGTTCGATGTGGTGAAGCAAGTACTCCTCGAACTCTCCGTTGATGATCACGGCGCGGAGCGGGAGGAGGGCTTCGGCACCCTCGACGCTCCACCGGGATCCGGTGATGTCGAAGCGGTCCGCCGGCCATGCCGTGACGGCCCACGGCTGCACGCGGTAGGCCGTCACGGCTGGTCAGAACCTCTCAGTGGCAGGCTCGTAGCGGCTCCTCGCCACAGCGGGGGTGCCTGCCCAACCACCCTGGACGGCGCGATCTGCTCCGTCTACGGCTTCAGCAGTTGTAGTTGCCCCGCTGCTGGAATTGGGCCTGGCCTGATGGAATCCTGACCTTGAGGCAGCCTCCGGCGCTGTAGTACCGGTTTGCCGCGATAGACAGGACGGCCGAGGTCAGTCCGAGAATTCCGCAAGCAGCAATGCCGATCACGCTCGTCCTGAGGATGCCTGCGCAGAAGCTGAAGACGGCGGTGGCGAGGTAGCCGGCGTCCCGGGCATTTGCGGTCTCGGAACGGTTCAGGTAGATCGTGCCGCAGAGATGCCACCAGCATGTCCACTTCCACCTGGGATCAGCCACCACGGGAAATGTCGGTGAGACGGTGGCGCCCGAGGTGTTGGTGACCGGCGCGAGGTTCACGTGGAGAGTCAGTGTGTTGCCGTTGACGGTGTAGGTCGCCGGCCAGCTGACGCCCGCCGCGTCCGTGGCCCAGGGCTTCTCGATGATGGCCAGCTGAGCGGCCAGGGTGTTCCCGTCCGCGTCGGTGGACTCCTTGACGATGCTGACGGCCCCGTCGTCGTCGTCGTCACCGGCGACCATTTTGGCACCACTCGGCATGGTCACCGGGAAGTCGAAGGATGTCGGCGATGAGCTGCCGTTGAGGGTGACCAGGGCTCGGAAGCCGCCGTCGTCCGTGGGCTGGACCGCGGTGGAGTATCCGCTCTGGGCACCCGCGTAGACGACGGTCCCGGTCGCCGACCGCGTTCCGGTCCCCGTGGCGGGAAGTCCGACGGTGACAGTTCCGGAGCTGGTGGTCACCGAGACGCCGGAGGACGCCGTCCTCGGTACGGTGACGGTGCCGGTCCCTGTGTCGTCGGTGCAGGAGGAGACGGTGACATTGCTGGCGTCACTGGTGGTCTTCTGGTTGATGTCGGTGACGCCGGTGACCTTCTCGATGGTGGCGGCGGTCGTTCCGGGGGTGGACGCGGTACTGGTGTCGGGGTTGCCGAAGTAGCTGTAGGCGTCGACCGAGACGGTGACGGGCGAGGCACCGGTGTTACTGAGCACGACCTGCCCGGCGCAGCCGACGCGCGCTGTGGTGAAGGTGCTGACCGGGGTGTTGGCCTGGTAGGCGACTGTGTTGTATCCCGCGTCGGTCAGTCCGGCCGAGGAGACGGTGAGCAGGCCAGCGTCGGCGCTGGTGGCGGTGAGGTTGAGGCCGACCGCTGCGGGCTTGGACGTGGGGATGCCGCCTTGGCCGAGCACGGGTAGGGCGTACTTGTCGCCGGCGGCGATGGTGACGTTGTCGGCGATCCGGGCCGGGGTGAGCGCGTGGGTCAGCGCGCCGGCGGCGGTGTTGGAGAAGTACCCCGTGGCTGCGACCGAGATGGTGACTGGGCTGGAGCCGAAGTTGTTGATGTTCACGATGCCGGAGCCGTTGGCGTCCAGCAGGGTGTTGGCACCGATCTTGGCGATCGCGAAGTTCTGGGCGGGGGTGTTTGCCGCGTAGTCGAGGGTGGCGTCGGCGGGGGTGATGTCGCCGGCGGCGTAGACCCGGACGGTTCCGGTCCCGGAGCTCAGCGCGGCGACCGACAAGGAGACTGCCTGGACCCCGAGGGCCGGGATCGGCCCGTTGTCCAGTGGCGACATCCGGTAGGTGGAGTTCGGCGCGATCGTGACATTGGTCAGGATCTGGGTGGGCGCGACCGGCACGTACGTGCTGCCCGTCGTGGACGAGGAGGTGAGGAAGGTGTAGCCCTGGTTGTCCAGGTACACCCGGGCAGTGGAGGACCCGGTGTTGACCAGTTTGATCCTGCCGTCCGCGCCGACTTTGCTGATCACCAGGTTCGCTCGGTAGTTCGCGGTCCCGTAGCTCAGTGCGGTCGCGGTGGGCTCGGTCTCGTTACTGGCGTACACCTTCAGCGATCCGCTGCCGGTCTCGCCCTCGGCACTGAGGTTGAGCGCCACCGAGGCGAGGTTGGAGGAGGGCAAAAAGCCCTGGCCCGCAACGGCGACCGTGGTTGTGCTGTTCGGTGCCACCACCACGTTGTCCATGATCCGACCACGGTTCAGGTACCACTGCCCCGCAGGGGAAACCGACGCGGCAGCCTGCGCGGAGGTGGCCGGCGCCGCCAACGGCACGAGCACAGCGGCGGCCAGGCTGGCCACCGTCGCCAGCCAAGCAACCCCTCGGCGGCTGCCGAGAGGTCTGACCGGTTGCATGGCCGCCATGGCAGCACGCATCCATTTCCGTCTACGTCGAACGGTCACGTGAATTCCCCTCAAGAGGGCGGACGGAACCAGAGGCGCCGCCGCCGGTCAGATCGGACCGCTCCGGAGACGGGCGATCGCGGATTGTGGTTTTGATCCCATCCAAAGCAGAGCCCGCCCGAGGCGTTGTCGCCGTGGGTGAAAGTTAGCTGGAGGGGCCGTTGCCTCTCGTCCAACCGTGGGTTGAACTGCGCCTGCAACCAGGGTGGTTGGCGGTGTACAACCTGGGGTGTAGCTGGGGTGGAAAGCCCACTCCCGGCTCCGCATCCCGGTGCCCAGCACCAGTCCTCCAGCGCGTACGCACACCCCGAGTTGGGTGCGGCGCTTCGGTAGGGAGGGGTGAGCTGGGAGTTCGGCGCTGAGGCTGTGGTCTTGGGAATGCTGCTTCTACGGGTCTTCTTCCTCACCGCGTCCGCCGCGGCCATCGGCGTCAGGCTCGGCGCGGACACCACCGCAGTCGTCATCGTCGTCATCGTCTGGGCCGCGCTCATGGCCCTGCTGCCCGTCCTGCTCGTCTACAGCCGACGTCACAGAGCCAAGCACACCGCCCAGCTGCAGGCCGTCGGGTTCACGCCGGTGACCGACCCCGACGGGCGGCTGCGGTAAGTGCCGCCGGGCGGGCAGCTTCCCGGACATGGCAATCCGTTCGCCGGAGGGGCGGGCGAGTCAGAGGGACGCTTCGTGGGTGTCGTTCAGCCGTTCCCATCGATTCCGCAGACGGCGCGCACCCGGAGTTCGATCTCCAGCCGCGCCCTGTACAGCCCGCGAGCCCCGGACCGACGCGACTGAGCGTCGCGTTGGCCATCCAGCGTGACAGTTGACACCTTGAGTGCCGTAACTGGCCGTAGCCTCAGGCGCTATGGATGATGTGAAGATCGTTGTTGAGCGTCGGTACGCTCCGGACCCGATCGACTACGAGCGCCTCGTCTCACTCGTCGAGTGCACCGGCGAACGTGTAGTACTCACCGATGCCGACGTGCCGGTGAGTGTGCTGTTGCCGGCGCAGGCGGTGGCTGAACTGGAGCACTGGGCCCGCACCGACTACCCCATACCCGCAGCGATACCGCAGGAAGAGGAAGACGAAGAGGAAGACGCGAACGAGGCGACGTGGGACGTCGGCCGGCTCCGAGCCGAGCCGTTGGCCGGCCGCAGGAGTGCGGAACCTACACCCGGTACGTGCGCGCTGACGGCAGTCGCGTGAGTTTCGCCCGGGGCGGCACGGTGGTGGCGGTGCAGCTGACCGCCGACGAGGCGGCGTGGCTCAGGGAGAAGGCCATGCACTCGCGTCAGGGATTCATGGACCCCAAGCAATCGGCGGCATTCGAAGAATTCCTGGCCCGACAACCCTCGGTGGGCACCACATCGTACGCAAGCCCGCATCCCCCAGCGCCTCGTCAGTGACGTGGGCGTCTCGCGCGAGCAGGGGACCAGGCGCCGCTCGTGTCGCTGCTGCCGGGGTGGCGGTGATGTCGCCGGCGGACGCGCCCCTGGTCGACGACGCCAGGCGGCGGGCTGTGTGAGTGGCTGTTGTCGTTCCGATCTTGAGCGGTGTTGGCCGAACAGAATTCTCGATCGGGCGACTTCGGTGGGTGCTGGGCAGAGCGTCGGCGACAGCGCCGCCGCTGAGTCCCATGCCTGGCACCCCGTCGGTCACGCCTGCACCCAGCAGCGTTGCCCGGCGACGTCGGCTAACAGGCCGCACTCGACGGCTCCTTGGAAGCAATTGAACGACAACTAAGGTTCACATGTCCTTGTGCGTTAACTAAGGTTGTCACATGTCCTCATGTGAGATCACTCCCGAAGAACAGGTCGAGCTCGACAAGGCTCTCTACGATGCCCTCAACCCACTCGCCCGGGCTTTGCGCTCCCGCGCGTCGGGGCTGTCCGAGGATCACATGTGGGAGGCGGACCCCGTCGAGGTGACGCTGTCCGTACTGGCCGGCTGGAAGGTGATCGACACGGCAGTCAAACGGCTGACGGCGATCGCGGCAGGCACTGCCGGGTCCTACGGCGCGAGCTACGAACAGATGGGTGCCGTGTGGGGCATTACCCGCCAAGGCGCTCGCAAGAAGTGGCCCGAAGCCGTCAGCCGCCCGGTGACCACAGCGGCGCGGACGAGCACCACACTCGAATTGTGCGGCGGAACGGCCGAACTGAAGCAGGAGCCCTCGTCCGGCCGCTGGCGATGGAGCGGCAAAGGCGCGGACGCAACGCATGGGGCGGCCGAAGCCGGCACCTGTTATGCGACGAAGGAGGAGGCCGCAGCCCATGCAGGGGCCTTCTTGAAGGAGCATGCCCTGGGCGGGCCCAAGTAGCCGTTGTCGCTCCGATCTTGAGCGATGTCCGTCGAACGGGAGTCTCGATCGGGTGGTCGCAGGGTGCTCGGCGCATACGAGCAGGGCCTCCTGAACAGCTCGTTGGTGTCGAATCACCGAGCAACATCAGGAGGCCCTGGTGCCGCAGTGTTCCGTGTCGATGGGCGGGCAGTCCAGTTCCGTCCCGCTGGAGTGTGACTGTCTGGCTCACCGGTTCGGAAACTCCGCCGACGACGGGACACGGCTCCCGTGCTATCCGACGGACATGACGGACACGGGGTGGGCGGCGGTGAGGCCGTTGCTTCCAGTGTGCTGGGAGGCGTTCCTGACGCCCACGGTGTACGGCGGAGTGCCGGCGCTGCGGGCGGCGTTCGCCAACTGGCGAAACTCACGGGTGGATCGGGAGCGGGTGCTTCAGGCGCTCACTTCGACACGTCCCGGATGAGCGGCACCGGGCCCCGCTGTTGCGGGAGTTCACGGCGGGTGCGGACCGGGGAGAGGAAGACGGGCAGGAAGTTCACCGCAAGCAGCACGGCGCCCACCCAGAGGGCGACCCGCACTCCGGCCAGTTCGCCGATCAGGCCGGAGACGGCGGCGCCCACGGCCAGTGCACCGGTCAGAACGAAGCGGAAGGTGGCGTTCATACGGCCCAGGAGGGCGTCCGGGGTCATCCGCTGACGCAGGCTCACGCCGAGGACGTTGTCCACGCCGGTCTTGAGCAGGGTCAGTACCCAGGCCGCCCCCGCGATCCACAGCCAGGGGCCCCGGCCGATCAGGGGAACGAGCAGGGCCGCGGGTGCCAGGACCGCTCCGGTGAGGGCGAGCGCACGGCCGTACCCGAGGCGTCCGGCCAGCGGGCGGGCACACCGGGCACCGAGCAGCAGACCGAGCCCGCCCGCTGCCCAGAACATCCCCAACGCGCCTGCCGACAGCCGTAGTTCGCGGACGAACAGGATGGGCAGCATGGTGGTGACGATCTGTGAGCCGAAGTTGCTGAGGGCGGCGGTGAGCGCGAGCGCGCGCAGTTCCCGGTCGCCCAGGACATGCCGTACGCCCTCCGCGATCTGGGCGCCCAGCCGGGTCCCGGGCGCCGGTCGGGGCGTGTCGTCACTCCGCCGGAGTGCCAGGAGCTGGAGTGCCGAGGCGAGGTAGGCGCCCGCCGCCCAGAGCACGGCCACGGGCGCCGTGAGCAGTTGGACGAGTCCGCCACCCGCGCCGCGTCCCGCGATGCTGCCCGCGGCTTGGAGGCTCACGACTGCCGTGTTGGCCCGTATTAGGGTGGCTCGGCCGACCACATGGGGCAGCACGCTCTGCGAGCCCACGTCGAAGAACACGGTCGCACACCCGTTGAGCAGGACCACCGCGTACAGGTGGACGAGGGTGAGCGCGTCGGCCTGCCAGGCGACGGGTACGGAGGAGAACAGCACGGCCCGCGACAGGTCCGCTCCGATCAGGATGCGGCCGTGGCGCATCCGGTCCACCCAGACCCCGGCCGGCAGGCCGATGAAAAGGAACGCGACCGTGCTCAGCGTGGCCAGGGCGCCGACCTGTCCAGGACTCGCGTCGAGCGCGGTCACCGCGACGAGAGGCACGGCGACATAGCTCACGTTCGTGCCGAGTTGGCTCAGTGCGCTGGCCGAGAACAGGACGCGGAAGTCGCGGACGCGCCAGGGTGAGGGGGTCGGCTGTGTGGCGGTCGGCCGTGTGGGAGTCTGCACGGTTGCACGCTGCCCGACGCTCTGTGGCAGGACAAGTGAAAAGATCTACAGGGGTGGTTAAGCGCCCCTACCACGTCAACAGGGCCGAGATCGTGCGGGTATGACCGCGTCCTCGCAGCAACTCCCCCCTTCTCGGTGTCGTCGTCGGCGCCCTCGGCCCGGCTCGCATGTCGCGGTCGTGCGCAGTGACCGGGCACGGTTTCAGGCGCGAGAGGGCGGCCCGTCGGGAGGGGTGGCGGCTGGCGGTCCGGCGCCCCGGCGGTGGGTGCCTTGTCCAGCGGGCCGGGAGGATGCCTGGGTGGGGAGGCGGAACTCGGATGTGTGGAATGCGCCCCCTCGGCAGCGCGGGCGCGGGGAGTGGTTCGAGTCGGCGATGGCAGAGCTGAAGGACGAGGTCCATGCACCACTGGACAGATAATCTCTGCGAAGATAATCTACGAACAGATCATCCAGTGAAGGGGACCACACATGTGGGAATACGAGCACGGCATCGAGACCAGCGCCACTCCCGAGGCGATCTGGCAGCTCTGGGCCGACGTCGAGAACTGGGGTACCTGGAACGCCGAGATCGAGAAGATCGAGATGAGCGGCCCGTTCGCGGCGGGCACGCAGATCAAAATGACGCCGCCCGGGGACGACCCGGTACTGCTGCGCATCGCCGAGGCGGTCGAAGGCGAACTGTTCGTCGACGAGGCCGGCTTCGACGGCCTGCTGCTGCGCACCACCCACCGGATCGACCGGATCGACCAGGACCGGATCCGGGTGGTGTACCGGATGGAGATCACCGGTACCGGCGCCGACGAGGCAGGCCCGCAGATCGGCCCGGGCATCACCGCCGACTGGCCCGACACGATGGCTTCACTGGCCGAGCGGGCTCTGGGCTGATGCCCCTCAGCCCCAGCGACAGCCCCGGGTTTCTGCTGTGGCATGCCACGCTGCGCTGGCAGCGCGACATCGCGGCGGCTCTGGCTCCGCTCGATCTCACCCATGTGCAGTTCGTGCTGCTCGCCTGCACCTGGTGGCTCAACACCCAGGGAGAGCATCCCAACCAGCTGGCCGTTGCCCGCCAAGCCGGCACCGACGTCAAGATGACCTCCCAGGTACTGCGCACCCTGGAACACAAGGGACTCATCGCGCGTGAAGTCGACCCGGCCGACACCCGCGCCAAACGGCTCCGCGTCACCGACGCCGGCGCCGCCCTGGCCCCACGCGCGATTGCCGCCGTTGAGAGTGCCGACGCACGGTTCTTCCAGCCGGTGCCCATCGACAACGCGGTAGCCCTGCTCGGCCGTCTGGCTCATCCCGAATCCTGATACGTGTGGCCGGCTGAGCCGCCAGTCGTCGCCGGGGCGGCCCTGTCCGGCGTCGGTGGAGGTCTCAGAACATCGCCTGGATGATCCCCACGGTGCGCACCAGGTGCGGCTCGGTGCGGTCGGCCCGGTGGGCTACGGCCAGCTCCACGCGCGCGTCGGCCCCGGCCAGCGGCAGGTAGGCGACGCCGTCGAGCGCCAACGCGGTCACGGGCTCGGGCACTACCGCGACGCCGAGGCCGCCGGCCACGAGCGTGACCAGCGTCGAGGTCTCGCCGACCTCGTGGCGGATGTGCGGCTCGACGCCGGCGTCGCGCAGGAGGCCCACTACGACGTCGTACATCACCGACCGGCGGCCGGCGGAGTGCACGATCAGGTCGGCACCGGCGAGGTCCGCGGCGCGCAGTCGTGACCTGCGGGCAAGGGGATGGTCGACGGGCACGGCGACCACGAGCCGGTCGCGGCGCAGGGTGTGGACGGTGAGAGAGAGGTCGGCCGCAGGGGGGCGCAGCAGTGCGACGTCGATTGCGCCGGTGCGCAGCGCCTCGACCTGGTCGGGCGCGAGCATCTCGCCGCGGAAGGAGAAGTCGACGCCGGGAAGCTCCTCCGAGAGCCGCCGCGACAGCGCGGGCAGGAGGCTGTACGTCGCCGAGCCCACGCACCCGATCGCGAGGTGGCCCACCGAACCGGCGGCGACGAGCCGTGCGTGCTGGGCGGCCTCGTCGACGTCGGCCAGGATCGCGCGCGCCCGCTCGAGGTAGGCCCGGCCGGCCTCGGTGACGTCGACGCGGCGCGTGGTCCGCTGGAGCAGTTCGACGCCGAGCTCGGCCTCGAGCTGGCGGATCTGCTGGGAGAGCGGCGGCTGGGCCATGTGGAGCCGCTCGGCGGCGCGACCGAAGTGGCGCTCCTCGGCCACTGCCACGAAGTAGCGAAGATGGCGCAGATCCATATGTTGTCCATATCAATCATCTTGGATATGTGTACTTCAGAATATCGCGGCCCGCGACTAGCGTCTCTGCCATGAGTGCATTCATGTACGCAGCGACGCGGACTCCGTTCGGTCGCTTCAACGGCGCGCTGGCCGGCGTCCGACCCGACGACCTCGCCGCTGCCGCGATCACCTCGACGCTCGCCGGGGTGCCGGGCCTCGAGCGCGCCGCGATCGACGACGTGGTGTGGGGCAACGCCAACGGCGCCGGCGAGGAGAACCGCAACGTCGGCCGCATGGGGGCGTTGCTCGCCGGGCTTCCTGCCAGCGTGCCCGGCACCACGGTGAACCGGCTGTGCGGTTCGAGCCTCGACGCGGCGATGATGGCCGGCCGGATGATCGAGTCGGGCGATGCCGAGGTGGTGCTGACCGGCGGCGTGGAGTCGATGACGCGTGCGCCGTGGGTGCTGCCCAAGTCGGCGAAGCCGTTCCCGGCCGGCGATGTCACCGCGGTCTCGACCACACTCGGCTGGCGGCTGGTCAACCCGCGGATGCCGAAAGAGTGGACGGTCAGCCTCGGCGAGGCCAACGAGCAACTCCGGGAGCGCTTCGGGATCTCCCGCGAGCGGCAGGACGAGTTCGCCGCCCGCTCCCATCAACTCGCCCACGAGGCATGGGAGTCGGGCTTCTACGACGACTTGGTGGTGCCGGTCGAAGGTGTCGACCTGACCCGCGACGAGAGCATCCGAGCCGGATCCACTCCGGAGGTGCTGGCCGGACTCAAGCCGGTCTTCCGTACACCGGACCAGGGCGGCACCATCACCGCGGGCAACGCCAGCCCGCTCAACGACGGTGCCTCCGCGGTGCTGTTGGGCAGCGAGAAGGCCGCGGCCACGATCGGGGCCGACCCGATCGCCCGCATCGCCGGGCGCGGCGTGATGGCGCTGGAGCCGCAGGCCTTCGGATATGCCCCGGTCGAGGCGGCGAACCGTGCGCTGGCCAGGGCCGGGATCCGCTGGGACCAGGTGGGCGCGGTCGAACTCAACGAGGCCTTCGCCGTGCAGTCGCTCGCCTGCCTCGACGCATGGAAGGTCGACCCCGCCATCGTCAACCAGAAGGGCGGCGCCATCGCGATCGGGCACCCGCTGGGCGCCTCGGGCGGTCGCATCCTCGCCACGCTGGCCAAGGTGCTGCGCGCGACGAAGCAGCGCTACGGCGTCGCCGCCATCTGCATCGGGGTCGGTCAGGGGCTGGCCGTCGTACTCGAGAACTGCGACGTCACGGAGGCGGCCCGGTGAGCAGGGCGGAGATCGTCGACAGCGCCGACGCGGCGGTCGCCGGGATCGAGGACGGCTCCACCGTCCTCGTCGGCGGCTTCGGCTTGGCCGGCATGCCGTTCGATCTGATCGAGGCGCTCATCCGGCAGGGTGCGAAGGACCTCACGATCGTGTCCAACAACGCCGGCAACGGTGACGTCGGGCTGGCCGCGCTGCTGGCCGCCGGCCGGGTGCGCAAGGTGCTCTGCTCCTTTCCGCGCCAGTCCGACTCCTGGGTCTTCGACGGTCTCTACCGCGAGGGCAAGATCGAACTGGAGGTGGTGCCCCAGGGCAACCTCGCCGAGCGGATGCGTGCGGCGGGTGCCGGCATAGGCGCGTTCTACTGCCCGACCGCGGTCGGCACGCCGCTGGCCGAGGGCAAGGAGGAGCGTGAGATCGACGGCCGGAAGTACCTGCTGGAGTACCCCATCAAGGGCGACTACGCGCTGATCGGCGCGCACGTCGCGGATGCGATGGGCAACCTCGTCTACCGGAAGACCGCCCGCAACTTCGGACCGGTCATGGCCACGGCCGCGACGACGACCATCGTCCAGGTCGACGAGGTCGTCGAGCCCGGGACGCTCGACCCCGAGGCCGTCGTCACCCCGTCCATCTACGTCGACCGGGTCGTCCAGGTCGAGGCCCGCCACTACACCGTCCAGGGGGCACGATGACCACCACTTCGAGCGGCCAGGCGTACGCCGGGGCGCCGAGGAGCGCCGACCACCGGCTCTCGATGGACGAACTGGCCGCCGTCATCGCACGCGACATCCCGGCCGGCGCCTTCGTCAACCTCGGTATCGGGCAGCCGACCAAGATCGCCGACCATCTGCCGGCCGACTCCGGGGTGGTGCTGCACACCGAGAACGGCATGCTCAACATGGGCCCGAAGGCCGAGGGCGACGCGGTCGACCCCGACCTGACCAACGCCGGCAAGGTCCCGGTGACCGAGCTGCCGGGGGCGGCGTACTTCCATCACGCCGACTCCTTCGCGATGATGCGCGGCGGGCACCTCGACGTCTGTGTCCTCGGGGCGTACCAGGTCGCGTTCGACGGCGACCTCGCCAACTGGACCACCGGTAGGCCGGACGACATCCCTGCCGTCGGCGGGGCCATGGATCTCGCCATCGGCGCCAAGGACGTCTACGTGATGATGACGCTCTTCACCCGCTCCGGTGAGCCGAAGCTCGTGTCCCGGTGCACCTACCCCCTTACCGGCGTCGGCTGCGTCAGCCGCGTCTACACGGACCACGGCGTCTTCGACGTCGGCCGCGACGGTGTGCGGATCCGGGAGACGTACGGCGTCGGCGCCCACGAGCTCGCGGAGCGACTGGGCATCACGCTTCCCTGAACGGAGATGGGTCGGCGCTGACGCGGCTCCCGGTTCAGGGGTCCTCGACCAGGTCCTGTCAGGACAGAAGCTGACGGGCCGTGGTCCAGGTGGCAGGTTGGTCGCTGGTGGGGCCGGGCGCCGGACAGTCGACCAGGACGTCCAGATGGGCCGTGAGGTTCTTGGAGGACGACACGAGGTTGGAGGCCATCGCCCGACCGGTGGAGGCTGCGTAGTCGCGGCCGCGGTTGTCGTCGAGGTGGCCGAGACCGCGGCCGAGGTGCCTGGCCGCGGGTCGGTTGCCGGTGCCCTGGTGGGCGGGCTGCCCCTGGGTGTGTTGACGGAGCTGGTGCACATCCCCGAGCTGGTGGTGATCCTGCTCGTTTCACCGCCGGGACCTTCGGGTCACCGGCTTCCGTCGAACGGCGGCGACGAGCCGTTCGACGACCTCGCGGATCTGGACCGTGCTGGACCTGGTTCCGCAGGGCGCTGAATTCCGGGCCGTCGTCGCCCGGGCGCACGCCGCCAGGGGGCCGATGGACCGCCGGTGGGGAGTCCGGCGGGCCATCGGTGACTCGGTTGTCCGGTCAGGGGGCGATGTCCCACTGCTGGCAGACGTTGTCGAGCTGCTGCCACTGGCGGACCACGGTGCCGTTGGCCGTTCCGCAGTTCGCGACGTCCAGTGTCATGCCGGTGTTGACGTTGGTGAGGGTGTAGTGGGTGCCGACCTTGGTGACGTCCCACTGCTGGCAGTTGTTGCCGAGGGAGGCCCACAGCTGGACGGCCGTGCCGTTGGACTGCGCGCAGTTCTTGTCGTCCAGGACCGTGCCGCTGTTGACGTTGGTGATGGTGTAGTGGCCGTTGCCCGCGCCGGCGAACTTCCACTGCTGGCAGGTGTTGCCGAGTGAGGACCAGAGGTCGATCGAAGTTCCGTTGGCCGTTCCGCAGTTGACCGCGTCAAGGACCTTGCCGGAGTTGGTGTTGGTCAGCCGGTAGGCGGTGCCGGCGACGGGGAAGGTGGCGGTCGGGGTGGTGTAGGCGACGGAGGTGATGTTGGCCTGTACGGCGTTGTCGGTGGCGTCGGTCGGGTAGCCGGAGGTCATGACGCCTTCGAAGAAGGAGCCGTCGGACCCGTTGCTGTTGTCACCGCCGGTGCCGAGGACGATGGCGCCCTCGGTCTGCATCGGGGTGTATCCGCCGAGGTTGGGAAGGGCTCCGTTGTAGAAAGTGCTCAGAGAGCCCGATAGGGAGTTGCCTCCCTTGATCGCGTAGGTCGTCGTGCCGTTGTTCTTCTCCATGGCGGTGACGTACGCGCTGGAGATGCCGGTGTTGCCCGAGTAGGAGCCGTTCGCTCCGAAGAACAGCCCGTTCTCCAGGTCCGCCTCGACCCAGGGGCCGGATCCGTTACCGGTGCAAGAGAACCAGCACGCTGTGCCGAAGTAGATCGCGTCCATGTGGCCGTTGCCGGTGTCGTTGCCGGACGTCTCGGCGTTGCCGTAGTCGAAGCAGCAGCGGTTGTTCACGTGGTGGCCGCTGGTCACCATGTACGCGCCCTCGGGGGAGCTTCCGGTGGCGATGCCCGTGGTGCTGTTGTCGCGGTAGCCGACGCCTGCGGAGACGAAGACGCCGTACGCGGCGTGGCCGCCGACCGTGACCGGGAGGGCGTTGGCGATCGCGCCCACGTCCTGCCCGCCGTTGCCGCCCGGCCCCTCGATGGTCAGGTCGTTGTGGTTCGAGCTCTGGTCGTAGATCTTGGTGATGATGCAGGTCGTGCCCGAGCAGAAGGAGTCCTGTGTCGCCGCGTTGGCGTAGCCTCCCGCGCTGAGGACGCCGATGTTGGTGGTGGTGGAGTCCGAGGCGCGCTTGACCTGGTAGAGAGAGCCGTTGTAGTTGGCGTAGAGCGCCCGGGTGGTGCTGTGCGCGGCGGCACAGGGCGTGCCTGCGGAGGCGTAGATGTCGCACGGCAGCGACGAGGCGGCCTGGGCAGTGCCCGCAGTGCTGATGACTCCGGCCAGGAGGCTGGCGAGCAGTGCGAGGACTGCGCCCACCACCCTCAGCCGGAGCCCTCTCAGGTGTCTGGCTATCACTGTGAACCTCTTCCGTCTTGCGTTCTTCTCTGGCCCGGCGCCGGATGCGCAGAGAGCCAGGGGGGACGTCCACCCGCCGGAGCGGGGGAATTGTGAGCGCTAACAATCGAGGCTTCGGATGCCACCACTCATCCGAGCTCCAGGGGACGGGGGCGTGGCCGGGTCACCGACGGCTGTGTTGGAGGTGGACCAAGGATTTTCCTGCGCCGTTCTCATGCGATCGGTGGTGATCGACCGGTCCCGCGACTCCGTCTTTTTACGCTGGCGTGAACAGCGGGTCAACACTCCTGAACAGTCAAGAGTGTGGAAACAAAGGCCATGCACTTCCTTGACCCTGGTGTCCGGCCGTGCCGGAACGCTGTTGTTTCGTCAAAGAATTACCTGATCAGAGGCTTTCGGTGATCTGACGCCCTGTTCGCAGTCACCGAGTTCGAGCGTGGCGGAGCCTTGACCCGCTCGGAATGTGTGCGCTAACAATCCTTGACGGCTTGCCGGATTACCCCGGAGAAGGAAACCGTCCGGAAACGTGTTGGCGCGTCAGGAGGTGGAGCGTGAGGGGAGATCGTCCCCCGGTGACGGCGGGCGTTGCCCGGGCCGCTGGCGTCTCGCACCAGACCGTCTCGAGGGTCCTCGAACGACCACCCGAACGTGCGGCCCGCGACCCGGCACCGCGTGCTCGCCGCCGTCGGTGAACTCGGCTGCCGCCCCAACGCCGCCACCCGCACCCTGGCGGCCCGCCGCACCCGAAAACCCTGTGCCTGCCCGGTGAGGGTCGTGGAGAGGAGGCCGACCGATCGCACCGCGGGCCGGACGACTTGGACTCTCCCGGCCCAACACCCGTACCCACACGGCACGATGGAAAGCCGACCCGGCGAAAGCCAGGGCGGCCTCAGGTCACGTGAGTTGCCTCTGATGTCGTGGAACCGGTCTGGTTCCAGAGCTCCTTCCTCCCCATGGCCACGGTGTCCTCGTCGCGCTGAGTGGCCCGCCGAACCGGTTGGCGGCAGGACCAGCCGCGACGGCACCGGAGCGGGCGCCGTCGCGGCCGGCCCACCCCGGTCTCACGCGCAGAGTTCGCCGTCGATCAGGCCGTTCCCGGGCCTGTTGGGTGGACGAGTCCGACGAGCGTCGCCGGTTGCGTCGAGGACGGACTACGGCCCGGCGGCCGTCCGCGCTGAAGCCGTCTCGGGTCGTGTGGCCGGGCAGGTCGCCCTCTGACCGTGGTAGGCGCCGCCGCAGGACAGCGGGTCCGGGTCCATCAGGGGCTGATGGACCCGGAGTCGACCGCGCGACAGTGACCGAGGTGCGCCGCCAGGAGGGTTGCTCAGCGGCGGCGGGTCCAGGAAGTGGCGAGTGGAGCGGCGCGGTAGCCGGGGACCGATGCCGCGCTGAGGTTCCGTGCGGCCGCGGCCGGCTCGAAGGGTGCGGGGGCGAGCTGCACGCAGGCGGTCTTCGGCTGCGTGGTGCTCTGCCCGAACCGGCAGGCCACGCCCGTCAGTTTGATGGTGATGAAGTCGGCGATCTGGGCGCCGAACCGGATGGGCTTCCCGTTGATCTTGATATCGCCGACGGCGAAGTCCTTGTCCTGGGGCACCTCGTAGACGAACCGCACGGGATGGGTCGCGTCGCCGCGCTGCCTGATCCAGTAGTCCCCGGGGTCGGAGTCGTCCGGGGTGACCCAGCCGTCCGTGGACAGTTTGTCGAAGTAGAGACCGACCGGGTCGGCGAGGGAGACGGCCGCCTTCTGCCGGGCGAGGCCGTTCACGGCTCCGCCGATGTGCGGGTCGCTGTTGCGCTCGGGCTCGCCGTACTTGCTGCACTGGACGAGTTCCTGCTCGGTGATGAGCTCGTGGCCGTCGATGACCCGCACGACGGTGGCAGCGGCGGCGAGTTCGATCTCGGCGCCCAGGGTGTTGTTGGGCTGGATCAGATGCATGGCGCCGTCCGTCGTGGAGTCGTTCCACCGGTTACGGGGGTTGTAGGTGCCGGTGGCTCCGAAGAGGTCGCTGTGCTGGACGTTCGGGTTGATGTGCGTCTGATACAGCTTGAGCACCTTGGCGGGGTTCGACTGGGCGAGCAGATGCCAGTACTCGGGGCCCTCACAGGTGAACATGACCTTGGTGATCTTCTCGTCGGCATCGCGGGTGACGCTCCACTCGCAGTACTCGTCCTGGACGTCCCGGCTGGCGTCGGCCCGCTTCCACCGCTGGGCATCGGCCAGTGACTGGATCTTGACCAGACGGGGGAAGGCCGTCCAGGTGACGGTCGCCTCCTGGGCGTCAGCCGCTGTGTCGGTCTTGGTGAGGTTGTAGAACTGGCTGCGAGGACTGTCGTTGAGCACCTTGTGGGGATCAGGGCCCGCGATCGAGTGGTCGACCCGGTCACTGATGAACATGTTCCAGGCCTTCAGGCCGGTCTCGTCGAGATCGTCGAGGTGTCCGGGCGGGCCGTAGGAGGCGAGCAGGCTCATGGGGCACTCCTTCGCTGAGAGGTGGCCGCGGATGGACGAGCCGCGGACGGCGGCGGTTGTCAGGAGGTGGGCGCGACCGTTCCGTCGTCGTTCATCCCGAGCCGCGGGACGTCCGCGGCGATGTTGGTGGTCGGCAGCGTCAGCTCGAACTCGTTGAGGCGCATCGCCTTGAAGTCGCGGCGGCGGGACTCTGCCAGCCGGACGTAGTCGTCGAAGCCGGCCGATTCGCGGATCCGTCGGCCGACGTGACCGAGGTAGTCGTCGATCCGCTGGGCGAAGGCCTTGGGCCAGGTGTCGTCGGCAAGGGCCCAGTCGGCGGCGAAACGGCCTTCAGGGCTGCTGGACGGCTGACTGCCAGCAGCTTCCACGATCGCCAGCGCGACGTGGTCCTGCAGCTCGGTCATGGCGGTCGGCGTGGTGGGTACGTGGGCCATCAAGCGAGCCCGGACGGGGCTGAAGACGGGATTGGTGAAATCGACCATGAGCGCGCAGGCGGCGAACTTGGGTGTGATCAGGCCCTGTTCCACCATCTGCCGCACCACGTCGTTGTCCTCGCAGGCGGCCTCCGGGACGACGAACGCGAAAAAGGTGTCCCCAGGCTGGGAGAAATGGCTGCTCTGCTCCTCCAGGGCGAAGTCGAAGGTTGCCAGGCTCGCCACGTAGTGGGCGGCGGGCGCCCTGGGTGGAAGGGCGGCCGTGACGGGCAGTTCGAGATCACCCAGGAGCGCGTCGCTGTTCAGCCAGAAGCCGGGGGGCGGGATCAGATCACCGCTGGAGGGGGTGACCGTCGAACTCTGGGTCGCCGTACTCGCCAGGTTCACGGCGGTCGTGGTGAACAGATGGCGCATCAACTGCTCGGGATGCTCCACGGTGCCGTCCTGCGTGACGGCTGCCAGGCGGGCGGCCGTCCAGCGGCTGACCAGCGCACGGACGGTCAGCTCGAGGTTCTCGGCGCCGATGACCTGCTGATACAGCGGGTCGGCACGGAAGGGATCGTCCGGGGCGAGCCGAACCGTCGCCGCCTGGGACTGCCAGTTGGCCCAGGGCTCTTTCAACTCCTTCATGACCACACTGCCGTTGATGTGGCTGTCGAAGCAGCCGTGGCCGCGGGAGCCGGGGGCGAGAGCGGACCAGGAGTTGCCCGCCCACACCCACACGGGACTGATCCGCATGTAGTAGTTGAAGACTCTCGCGGCCGGGTCCCAGGCAACAACCTGCAGGAACGTCGCGGCCGGATCCTCGTTGGCCCCTGTGCTCACCAGCAGGTCCACGTCCCGGCCGGTGACGGCGCGGGCGACGGCGAACCGCATGGCACGCGGCAGCTCGGCGGCGGAGCCGGACGGAATCTGCCCGGCCTCACCGATCAGATAGACGGACTGGTTCTCCTTCGTCGCCGGCTGGGGCAGCCCGGCGAGGACATCCTGCACCGTCAGTGGGAAAGTGCCTTCGCGGAAGAACACCGCGGCCATCGGATCACCCAGCGCGGCCAGCTCATGGGCGTCCAGCGGTCGGGCCTGCCGGTCGACGCCCACCACGAAGCGGTACAGCCCCGGTGCCTGCCGGTCGTGGACGTCCGCGTCACCGAGGGCGTCCACGACCGCGCGGCTCGCGGTGCGAGCGATTCCAGAGGGGGAACCGCAAGTCTCCGCGGTACGAGCCTGCTGCGACCAGGCGGTTGCCCGGCGATGCTCTCGTATGCCGTCCACCGACTCGGCCTTTCGTCGCCTGCATCAGTCCAGCGAGGTGGCAGCGGTGCATCAGGGATCGAGTGCCGCGCACTCCACGACCAGTCTGCCTCGCCCGAGGACGTGCCGCATCCCGCGCCGTGGCCGACGGCACACGTGGCTAGTGGTGGCCGTCAGGCCCGCCCGTGCACAGGGAGACGTTCAGCTCCTGAAGTACCTTGGCGATCGGATTGCCGACCGTGTTCGACCCCGCGCCGGCGAAGAGCAGCGCCACCACGAAACCCTGCTCGTCGACGATGACGGAACCCGAGTCACCGTGGTCGGAGAAGACGGAGTCGGGGGAGGTGGCGGCCGTGACGCTCACCTGGTCGCGCAAGGTGCGCACGCCGATGCCGTCGCCGTAGGGCACCTGGATGGTGGCCGAGATTCCGTCGACCGAGCCATGGGTCAACTCCGTCGTCCGCCCGCGCTTGCGTACGGCCATCCCGAGTGCGGCGGGCTTCGTTCCCCGCACGCCGCCGATGTCGACGACGTCACACGACGTCTGCCGGTCCTCGTCGATGGAGACCACCGCGCCGTCGACGTGATCGGAGAGGACGAGGCGCAAAGTGGCTCCGAACTCGTCCTGGGGGACCTTGCCGTGCTCGATACGGCTGGGCTGCACCATGCGGTCGCCCACCTGGCCCGTCGAGTCGACGGCGGCGACGTGGAAGTTGGTCAGCGCCGCACGGGACCCGGTCTCGTTGTCGATGACGACGGCTCCGAGCGTGCCGGCGAAAATGCTGTCGTCGATGGCCCTGCTCGGACCCATGCTCACGCCTCCCTGAAGGGGAGAGTAGTGCTTGGCGTCCGCCAGCAAGGACCTCGCGGGAACAGAGGTGACGTGGAGCTCGTAGGCACGTTCCACCACGTCGGTGATGGCGCCGTGGATCTCCAGGGGGACTCTCTGGTCGGGCGGTATGTCATCGGTCTTCCGCGCCACATGGACGCGTACGGCGATCTGGTCCGTGAGCTCGCCGCCGACTTCCTTGTAGCCGACGTCGATTCCGGTGACGCCGGTCTGGTCGATGTAGCGTTGTTCGACCTGCTGCTTGATGGCGACGAGTTGCTCAATCGTTGACATCACGCACTCCTTCGGTCGTCATGGCATCACATATCACGCTCCCACGGCTGCCGCGGCTTCGCTCGCCGACCTGTCTGAACAGGGTGATCCCAGCCCAGAGCGCGCATAATGAAGGAGTGGAGATGACCCTCGAACAGGCGCTGTCCATTCAGCGCCGTCATGAACCGGGCATCCTGTCCTTGCCGTCCGTGACCGGTATCGGCGTGAAACTCCGGGACGACAGGCTCGTGTTGGAGGTCACCGTCGACCCGGAGGCCGAAGTGCCCGCGCAGTTGCAGGTCCCGGACGTCGAGGGACTGCCGCTGGCCGTGGAAAAACGCCGGTATGAGGCGCAGTAGCAGGCGGCAGGAAAGAAGGTCGCTGGGCAATCCCGTGACCTCGTGACACTCCGTGGCTTCGGCGCGGAAAAGCGATCCGGAATCAAAGACCGCGGAGTGTTGACACGTGGAATTTCCGACGTCGGTGTGCCGCGACCGTGTTGTTGGTTAGGGTGGCGAGTGAAGGCTCCGATGCCGTTGGGCAGAGTGAAGGACAGGCTGGCGGGTTCGGGGCCGCACGGGCCCATGGCTCCAACGCGGGTCGAGTCAGACACGACGGGGGAGGGCTTGCCGGTGGGGAGTCGGCGTCAGCCGAAGCCGAAGGCCAGGTCGACCAGCGTCAGTGGCGTGGGATCGCCTGGCCGGAGTGGGCCAGGAGGTCGGCCGGCCCGGTTCGCTCTTGACGTGCTTGCAGTCTTGCTCGGTTCAGCCGTGCGCAGTCCGTACATCTGACGGTCCCGGCCATTTCGGCGGGCGGCAGCGGGCAGTTCTCGGGCCGCGGCAACGCGGTAGCGGCGGGTCGCATGGCGTCGGCCCCGACGGGAGGGGGAGGTGCATCGCATCAGGGGACCGGGACATCGTGTGACCGGCCGGTCGGCACCCGCGGTGCTGCCCTCGGCGCTGCGCGTGTGGCTCGGGCTGATTGCGGCCCTCGCCGCTCTGATGGTCGTCGTGCTCGGGGTCCTGTATGCCGGCGACAGCGAGCCCGGCACGGTGGACGCGCGGATCTCGGCGGCGGTGTACGGGGTGGGGCCGCCGTGGCGGTACGTCGCTCAGGCCTTGGACTTCTTGGGGGAGCCCGTGGGATCGGCGATGGTGATCGTGGCCGCCGTGACGGGCTGTCTGCTGCTTCGGCGTCCGCGCGCAGCGGTGCTCGTCGTTGTGGGCGCCGGCATGACCGTGGGGACGGCGACACTGCTCAAGTCCCTGGTGGGACGCACCATCCACGACGGGAACCTGTCCTACCCGAGCGGGCACACCGCCTTCGCCACCGCGCTCGCTCTCGTGGTGGCGCTGCTCGTGACGGGCCGGCTCGGCCTCGGCAGGACGGCCGGCACGTCTCTCGTGCTCGCCGCGGCGCTGGTCGCCGGCGCCGCCATGGGCTGGGCGCAGGTCGCCCTGGGCGCGCACTACCCGACCGACGTCCTCGGCGGTTTGTGCACCGCGCTGGCAGTGATACCGGCGACCGGGTGGCTGGTCGACCGGATGGCTGACCAGCTGGTCGATCGGACGGCCGACGCCGGTCGGCGGGAGCGCCGCTGACGTCACGTCACGCCAAGCGGCGGAACACGGGCTTCACCGGTCGTCCGGCCAGCCAGGGGGTGGGGTCGGCGGCGTCCAGTGCCTTCCGGTACACCGCGCATGCCTGAGCGACCACGTCGACGGTGTGATCGATGTCGGCCTCGTCGAGTGCGCTGCTCACCACGAACGACGGGGCCAGCACCCCGCCCGCGAGGAGCCGGCGCAGGAACAGGGTGCGGTACAGCTGCGACGGCTGCCGGTTCTCGTCGAGGGTGGCGAAGACCAGGTTGCTGGCCCGGCCCCGGACGACGATGTGGTCGCCGACGCCCATGGCGGCCGCGGCTTCGCGGACACCGGCGGCCAACCGCTCGCCGAGGGTGTGCAGCCGCGCGGTGACGCCCTCTTCGACATAGGTGTTCTGCACGGCCATCGCGGCTGCCAGGGAGTGCGTTTCCGCACCGTGCGTGGTGGACAGCAGGAACACCCGGTCACCGGAGTGACGCAGTCCGCCCAGCTTCATCAGATCGCGGCGCCCGGCCAGCGCGGAGACGGCGAATCCGTTGCCCAGCGCCTTGCCGAACGTGGAGAGGTCGGGGACGACGCCGTACAGGCCCTGGGCGCCCGCCTCGGACCAGCGGAAGCCGGTGATCATCTCGTCGAAGATCAGTACGCAGCCGTGCCGGTCGGCCAGCTCGCGCAGACCGGCGAGGTACCCGGGCGGCGGCTCGGTGTGGGTGGCGGGTTCGAGGATCAGGCAGGCGACCTCGTCCTGGTACCGGGTGAGCAGCTCCTCCGTGGCGGCCAGGTCCCCGTAAGGGAACGCCACGGTGAGCTCGTTGGTCGCCGCCGGAACTCCGGCGGACATCGGCGTGGTGCCGATGAACCAGTCGTCGACGGAGAAGAACGGATGGTCGGCGCAGAGGGCCACCCGCGGGCGCCCGGTGGCGGCGCGGGCGAGGCGCACCGCGGCGGTGGTGGCGTCGGAGCCGTTCTTGGCGAACTTCACCATCTCGGCGGTCGGCACCGTGGCCAGGAAGCATTCCGCGGCTTCGACCTCCACGATGGACGGCCGGACGAAGTTGCTGCCGCGGTCGAGTTGCCGTCGCACCGCCTCGATCACGCGAGGGTGGGCGTGGCCGAGGCTGACCGAGCGCAGGCCGGAGCCGTACTCGACGTAGCGGTTGCCGTCGATGTCCCACACATGGGCACCGCGGCCGTGGCTGATGACCGGGGCCAGGTTCTCGGGGTACTGGTCGTCGCCCTTGGCGTAGGTGTGTGCGCCGCCGGGGATCATGGCGTGCAGCCGCTCGTTCGCCATCCGCGACCGGGGCAGGAGGAACTCTTCGGTGGCTTCGGTGTTCACGCCGACCTCAACTCTCTTTGTGCTTCAGGACCTCGGCGAGGCTCGGTGCCTCCCGGTCCCGTTGGGACATCGATGTGACCGGCAGCGGCCAGGGAATGGCGAGCTCCGGGTCGTCGAAGGCGATCGTCACGTCCTCGGCCGGATCGTGCGGGCGGTCGATCCGGTACGAGACGTCGGCGGTTTCGGTCAGAGCCTGGAAGCCGTGCGCGCACCCCGCCGGGATGTACAGGGTCCGCTGCGTGTCGTCGGACAGCTCGAAGAAGGCCCGGTTGCGGTAGGTCGGCGAGTCCGTCCGCAGGTCCACTACGACATCGAAGATCCTCCCGTACGAGCAC
Organism: Streptomyces sp. NPDC060000; assembly: GCF_042737375.1. Taxonomy (NCBI): domain Bacteria; kingdom Bacillati; phylum Actinomycetota; class Actinomycetes; order Kitasatosporales; family Streptomycetaceae; genus Streptomyces; species Streptomyces sp. NPDC060000. The sequence goes on along the minus strand of NZ_JBHWUU010000013.1, from coordinate 42,570 downwards.
CGCACGAGCTTGGCCTCGCCGGCGCCGGAGCGCAGGTGCAGGCCGCGCAGCACGCCCCCGACCGAGCGGGACAGGCTGTCCTGGACGAAGGCGTACGGGTCGAGGCCCACCGAGCGGACCACGTCGGCGTCGAAGGTACGGCAGAAGAAGCCGCGCTCGTCGGCGTACGGCGTCGGCTCGAACAGGTACGCGCCGGCGATCGCCGGGACTTCGGTCGCCTTCATGGAGCCTTCCGGAGGGTGGTGGTGTGGTCGGTCGCCGGGAACAGGGCCGCTGTCAAGGAGTTGAACTGGTGCTCGAGTCGCCGGGTGGCGGCCAGGTTCCGCTCGGTGAGGGTCTGCCGCAGTTCGGCCGAACGCTTCTCCAGCGCACGGAACTGCTCGAGCAGCCGCTCGGCGTCGACCTCGCGCGCCGGGTGGCAGTACGCGCCGAGGCCCATCTCCGCCATGAGCGCGTCGCTCTTCGCCGCGTAGCAGAGAGCGAGCACCGGCGTAGCGGTCTTCAGCGCGCAGATCAGGTTGTGGTACCGGATCGCCACCACGCTGTCGGCAGCGGCCATCTCCTTCATCAGGTCGGCCAGTGAGGACGGCTCGGCAGCGGTGACCAGCGGCGAGTCCACCGCCTCGAGGATCGCGGCGACCACCGACGCGTCGCACTCGTCACCGGTGAGCAGCCGGACGGTCCTGCCCTCCTCGACCAGCGCGCGGACGAACCGGACCGTCCCGTCGAGGTAGCGCCGGTATATCTCGTCGGCCCGGGCGCGATCGTCGTTGCCGCCGTGGAAGTCCATGACGCCGACGCAGACCGGGCCCGGCGGGGCCGACGGGTCCGGCGCGCTCGCTCGCGGCGTCGGCAGGGCGAACGCGAGGTCCGGGTGGACCTCGTCGCGCGTGGTGTCCACGCCCATCGCCCGCATCGCGTCGCGGGACGGGGCGTCCCGGTACGAGCGGTAGGCGGCCAGCCGCGCCGACCAGCGCACCAGGGTCCGGGTCGGCCGGTTGCCGATCGCGGCGGCGCCGACGCCGACCAGCGCGACCCGGGTGCCGAACAGCCGGCCACTCGCGCAGAGCAGGAACAGCGAGTACGGGAAGCCCCACGGCCGCAGCGGGAGCGTCGCCTCCAGGACGCCCATGCCCGGCACGATCACCACGTCGTGCCGGCGCACCCAGGCAGCGGTGCGGAAGACGTCGACGAGTTTGCCCAGACCCTTCGCCGCGATCGCGCCCGCACGCGACGCGGTCCGGTACTCCCCGCGGTACCAGTGCAGCCGCGTCGCGGGGATCCCGAACCGGGCCGTCACGGCCTCGGGGCCGCCGCACAGCGCGTCCACGGGCGCCTCAGGGTGTTCGGCGCGGAGGTACCCGAGCACGGCTTCGAGCGATCCGTCGTTGCCGAGGTTGCCGGAGCCGAGCAGGCCGAACACCCCGACGCGCACCGGGGCCCTGTCCGCGGCCGTCATGCCTGCCTCCCCTCACGGCCGGCGACGAGGGCGTCGACGGAGACCGTGAGCAGGCCCGGATCGACCGGGGCGCGGTCCTCGATCCGCTCACCGGCGCCCGGCCGGACCCGGCTGGTCATCCACGCGGCCAGGTGGCGGTAGCACGCGCGCCGGTCGGCCGGGGACAACGGCGCCCGCCGGATCGCCGCGACGAAGCCCCACATGTACTCGGCGAGCAGCCGGGGCGTCGGGTGCAGCGGGCCCGCCCGGCGCGGGTCCAGGTTGACGCACCGGGCGCGCTTGCCGGGATTCGCCCGCTCGGCGCGCGTGGGGTGGTCGCGGCGGAAGTACAGCAGCTCCGGCACTTGGTGGAAGGGCCCGTGCAGGGTGATCTCGGCGACGAACGTGCGGTCCGCGTGGTGGTAGCTGTCGAGCGGCTTCACCCGGCGCAGCATGTCGGCCCGCATCACCCCGTAGAAGTCGTCGCCACCCGGCTCGAACAGCAGACTGCGAAAGCGCTCCGGCGCGTGCGGAGAGTCGGTGGCGAGCCCGTACTGGTAGGGGACCTTCACCTGGCCGTCGCCGTCGATGACCGCCTGGCCGGTGTGCGCGAGGATCACGTCGGGCCGCTCGTCCAGCGCCTCAACGCAGCGCAGCAGCAGGTCGCGGCCGTACAGGTCGTCGTGCGAGGCCCACTTGAACAGCTCGCCGCGGGACTCGGCGAACACATGGTTGTGGTTCGGCGTGGCGCCGATGTTCCGGGGCAGCCGCAGGTACCGGATGCGCGAGTCCCGCGCGGCGTACCTGCGGCAGATCTCCTCGGTCCCGTCGGTCGAGGCGTTGTCGGAGATGACCAGCTCGAAGTCCTCGTAGGTCTGGCCGAGCAGGGCGTCGAGCGACTCGGTGAGGTACTCCTCGCCGTTGTACACGGGCAGGCCGATGCTCAGCCTGGGTCGGTCGGTCATGACGTCCTCACTTCGGGGATGGGATCGCGGTGGCGCTCGCGCAGGGCGGACCGCAGTTGCAGCCACCACACGGCCGAGCCGCTGACGGTTGCGGCGGCGACGCCCCAGGCCGAGCCGACCGTGCCGGCGGCGGCCGCCCCACCTAGGCCGCCGCTGACGTAGCAGGCGGAGGCGAACAACTGGCAGCGCAGGCCGCGCCGGGCCGCGCCGAGGGCGCGCAGCCCGGCCGCCGCGCCGGTGCCGAGGCCCGCGCCCGCGACGCCGAGGGTGATGGGCACGATGAGCTCCGAGGCGGAGTGCCAGACGCCGCCGAGCACCAGCTCGCCGAGCCGGCCGGGCATCAGCAGCAGCGCCGCGCCCCAGATCAGGGCGCCGGCGGCCTGCCCCCCGCCGAGCAGGAGGCAGAACGTGCCGAGCCGGTGCGGGGCCTGCCGTAGCACCCGTGCCGCCTCCGGGACGGTGACCAGCGAAAGCCCCATGAGCACCGCCAGGAACGGGCCGAGCAGGAGCTCGGCGCCCCGCACCGCGCCCACCGCGCCGACCCCGACGATCGCGCCGAGCCCGTACGCCCGCAGCTGGCTCGCGCCACTGAGGCTGACGTTCTCGGCCAGGTACCGGTAGCCGAGATCGCGCTGCTCGCGAAGCCATCCGCGCGCCTCGGTCGTCCGGGGCCGGATGCCGGACTGGAGGTAGCCGTACCCCGCCGCCACCGTGGCGGACGCGCCCCAGGCGAGCACGAAAGCGGCCACGCTGCCCATACGGGCCGCCACCACCAGCGCCGGGACGAGCGCGACACCCCACACGACGTCGTTGACGAACGCCTTCCGCCCGGTACCGGCGGCGAAGAACGAGAACCGCCAGGCGTCCTGGAGCAGCAGCCCCGGCAACATGACGCCAAGGGCGGCGAACGCGGGTCCCACCCGGCCGCCGAGGCCGAGCCCCGCCACCAGACACGCCGCGCCGAGGGCGGCACCGACGCCGAGCGCGGTACCCGTCGACCGGGTCACCGCCCCGCGCCAGGACGCGTCCGGCACGCCGCTGAAGCGGACCACGAGCGGATCGGTGGCCAGCCCGCGGGAGACGTTGAGCACCACGCCGTAGGTGACCCAGGCGAGGCTGAACACGCCGAACGCGGTCACCCCCAGTGAGCGGGCCACATAGATGCCCACCGCGAAGTTGCTCACGCTGGAGGCCGCCTGGTCGGCCAGTCCCCAGGACAGCCGACCGACGAGGGCCCGCCTGGCGGACCCGGCCGGTGCCGTCGCCTTCTCCCCGTCGGTGGTCATCGGCGTCACGCCTTGATCAGCTCGGCGCCGTGCAGGGCGCCTGCCGCGGCGGCGACGGTGTCGAACGGCAGCCCGGACCGCTCGGCGACGTCCAGCAGACTGTGTTCGCCGTCGGAGAGGCTGAGCACCCAGAGCATGGCCAGCTGGGCCTGTTTCGCGTCGCTGCGGCCGCCGAGCGAGTCGTACAGCCCACGCCGGCCCAGCTGCGGTTCGCCGTAGGGGCTGAGGTTGACGTACCGCCGGTTGCGGTCAAGGACGGCGAATGCCTCGCGGCAGACGGCGAGCGTGTCCGCCATCGCCTCCGGGGAGACGAAGTCCAGGTTGTCCGCCGAGGTGTGGTACTCGGGGTAGCCGGCGTACGGGGTCCGGCTGAGCGAGCCCACGCCGAGATCGAACCCGGGCGAGCAGAACTGCCGCTCGTCGTAGCCGTACGGAGTGAACTCGGCGATGTGGTGCGGGCGTTCGGAGGCGTCCAGCACATGCCGCATCACCCGGTCGATCTCCGCGTCACCCCGCCGGCTCTGTTTGTACGTCAGCCGGCCAGGGTCGCCGGCGCAGGCCAGCACCAGCCCGTGCTTGACCCGTTCCACCCGCTCGGCGTTGCGGGCCAGCCAGGTGATCGCCCCGATGGTGCCGGGCGCGAAGATGAACCGGTAGGTGTAGTACGGCTTCCGCTCCGCCAGTGCCCGGGCCAGGAATGTCGCCACCGCGATGCCGGCCAGGTTGTCGTTGGCCAGCGACGGGTGGCAGACGTGGCAGGAGACGATGACCTCGTCGGCGACCTGCCCGGGGACCACGTGCTCGGCGTAGGTGAGGTGGCCGTCGGAGAGTGTGGAGTCGACGCGCACCTCGTACTCGCCGTCCGGCATCGCGTCCAGGGTCTCCTGGGCCAGGCAGAACCCCCATTCCGGCTGGTAGTAGCTGGTCCGGTACGGCACCCAGGCCGGGTGGTCCGGCAGGGTGTGCAGGTGTCCGCGCAGCTCGGTCAGCGGCATGGTCGCCGACACCGGCACGCTGTAGCCGAGCACGTGCAGGCTGGACGCGGCGAAGTCGACGACCCGGTTGCCCGCGGTGTCGGCGATGTACGCGTCCCGGATGTTCCACTCCTGCGGCACCGTCCAGTCGAGCACCTGGGTCCCGGTCGGCACCTCGTGCACCTGTAGCGGGACGTACTCGCCGACGATGTCCAGGGTGGCGCGCACACCGTCGCCGGTGATGCTCCGGCACAGCGGGTACAACCGCTCCACCAGTGCGTGCATCTCTTCGCCGGTCGAGGTCATCGGCGCCACCGCAGGGTTTCGTCGACGGCGCCGGATTCGGACGCCGCGCTCAGCACGGCCAGCCGGGTGAAGCGTCGCTCGAAGTCCTCCCGGGTCAGCCCGTGTTTCCGGTAGGCGTCGGCGAGTTCGAGCGCGCCCTGCTTCACCGTCCACTCGCAGTCGAAGCCGGGTACCGCGGCCCGGAACCGGGAGAAGTCCACCCGGTACGACCGCGGATCGGCACCGTTCTCCCCGGTGATCACCACCTTCGCACCGGACACCGCCTCGGCGACCTGGTCGGCGATCTCGGCGACCGTGACGTTGTTGATCTCGCTGCCGATGTTGAACGCCCGGTCGTGCACCGATTCGCGCGGTGCCACCAGCGCGGCCGTGAAGGCCCGTGCGATGTCGGCGGCGTGCACCAGAGGGCGCCACGGGGTGCCGTCGGAGAGCACAAGGACTTCGCCGGACAGAAGGGCGTGCCCCACCAGGTTGTTCAGCACGATGTCGGCGCGCAGCCGGGGTGAGAAGCCGAAGGCGGTGGCGTTGCGCATGTACACCGGGCTGAAGTCGCCGTCGGCGAGCGCGTGCAGGTCGTCCTCCACCCGCACCTTGGACTCCGCGTACGGCGTCACCGGGCGCAGCGGGGCGTCCTCGGCCACCAGGTCGTCCCCGCCGGCGGCGCCGTAGACCGAGCATGTCGACGCGTACAGGAAGCGCCGCACTCCGGCGTCGCGGGCCAGCCGGGCCAGCCGCACGGACGCGTGGTGGTTGATGTCGTAGGTGAGCTCCGGCGCCAGCGATCCCAGCGGGTCGTTGGACAGCGCGGCGAGGTGGATCACGGCGTCGACGCCGGCCACATGCTCGGCTGTGACGTCGCGCAGGTCGACCCGCCGCCCCGGCGGGTCCGCGGGCGTCGGGCCGAGCACGCAGTCGGCGAACAGGCCGGCGTCAAGACCGACGACCTCGTGCCCGGCGGCCGCGAGGACCGGGGCCATCACGGTGCCCAGGTAGCCCTGGTGCCCGGTCAGCAGTACGCGCAAGGTTCATTCCCCCAGGTCGAGAGTGAGTTTGGTGACGGCGAACGCCTCGGCGTAGCGCGCGTTGCTTTCGATACCGCGGATCCGGGCCAGCCCGAGGAAGGCCTCCCGGTCGTACCAGGGCCGGTGCTGCTGCGAGGGGTAGTGCTCCTGCAGCAGCCGCACCTTCTGTTCGGCGATCTCCGGCGACAGAGGCTGGTACGCCGCCGGACGGCCGAGATCGCCGTCCCACTTGACGATCTCGTAGCCGAGCACCAGATGGTCGCGGAACGCGGTGGTCATCAGCTTCGCCAGACCGCGGTGGTCCTGGTGCGCGTCATCGGTGCGCGGGGCCAGCACGAGATCCGGCTCGGTCTGCGCGCGCAGCTCCTCGACCGCGGCCTTGGCCTCGTCCCAGTGCGCGGGCAGCCGGCCGTCCGGCAGCTTGTGCACGGTCAGCCGCAGGTCGGCGCCCGGGCAGAAGGCGGCGAGCGCGGCCTGCTCCTCCTGCTCCCGCTCGCTGCCACCGCCGGAGAGCACCAGCGCGTCGACGCGGATACCCGGCCGCGCGAGGCACAGCGTCAGCAGCGTGCCGCCGGCGCCGATGGCGATGTCGTCGCAGTGCGCGCCCACCGCGACGATCCGGTCCAGGCGCCCGGCCCCGAGCCGGATCACGCGGTCCTCGCCCCGGCTCTCGCACCCGCGCCGTCCCGTTCCCACACGGCCCACGGGCGGTCGCCCCGGGTGTAGGCGTCGTCGAGCGCGGCCCGCTCCTTCACGGTGTCGGTCGGCTTCCAGAAGCCGCGGTGCTGGTGCGCCACCAGCCGGCCGCGCTTGGCCAGTTGGGCGCATCCGTCGCCGACCAGGTCCCCGTTCTCCGGGATGTGGTCGAAGACCTCCTGGCGGAGCACGAAGTAGCCGCCGTTCTCCCACAGCGGCATGTCGCTCACCGCGGTGATGCCCCCCACCAGGCCGTCATCGCCCAGATCCACGCAGTGGAACGAGGACTGCGGCGGCACCACCATCATCGACGCTCCGGCGTCGCGCCGGGCGAACTTGTCGATCATCTCCGGCAGCGGGGCATCGGTGAGCACATCCGCGTAGTTGGCGAGGAACATCTCGTCGCCGTCCAGGTGGTGCCGCACCCGGCGCAGCCGCTCCCCGATCGGTGACTCGATTCCGGTCTGCGCGAACGTGATCGTCCAGGAGGCGATGTCGGTGGACAGCAGCTCGGTCTGCCCGCCCCGCAGCACGAAGTCGTTGGACGTCGTCTCCTCGTAGTTGAGGAAGAAGTTCTTGATGTGGTGAGCCCCGTACCCGAGGCACAGGATGAACTCCGTGTGCCCGAAGTACGCGTAGTAGCGCATGACGTGCCAGATCAGCGGTCGCGGGCCGACCATCGCCATCGGCTTGGGCACGTCGTCGGAGGCTCCGCTGCGCATCCGCAGCCCGTAGCCGCCGCAGAACAGTACGACCTTCATGCCTTGACCTCGACAATGCTCAGTTCCGGTATGGGAAAGACCAGTCGGCCGCCCCAGGCGTGCACGAAGGACAGCTGCTCGACCAGCTCGGCCCGCAGGTTCCACGGGAGGACGAGGACGTAGTCCGGTCTGTCGGCGGCTATCTGCTCGGGCGGCAGGATCGGGATGCGGGTGCCGGGGGTGAACCTGCCGTGCTTGTAGGGGTTGCGGTCGACCGTGTACGGGAGCAGGTCTGGCCGGATGCCGCAGTGGTTGAGCAGGGTGTTGCCCTTGCCCGGGGCGCCGTAACCGACGACCTTCTCGCCGCGCTCGGCCGCCTCGATGAGGAACCGCAGCAGGTCCCGGCGCACCTTGGCCACCCGAGCGGAGAACTCGGTGTACCCGGACAGCTCCTGGAGCCCGGCGGCCTTCTCCCGGTCCAGCACCTCGGCCACCCGCGAAGTGGGCTCGCCGGCCACCTCGGCCGGCCGGGCCCACAGCCGGATCGATCCGCCGTGCGTGGGCAGCAACTCGACGTCCACGAGCGCGAGTCCGCCGCTCGCCAGCGCCCGGATCGCGGACGCCACCGTGTAGTACTGGAAGTGCTCGTGGTAGATCGTGTCGTACTGGTTCTCCTCGATCAGCGTCAGCAGGTGCTGCACCTCGATGGAGACCCAGCCGTCGTCGGCGACCAGGGCGCGCAGCCCCTGGGTGAACCCGACCACGTCGGGGATGTGCGCGTACACGTTGTTGGCCACGACCAGGTCCGCCGGGCCGTGCTCGGCGCGGACGGCGGCGCCGCTGTCCGGGTCCAGGAACGCCGTGAGCGTGGGTACGCCCGCGTCCCGCGCCGCGGCGCCGACGTTCACCGAGGGCTCGACGCCGAGGCAGCGGATCCCGCGGTCCACCACATGCCTCAGCAGGTAGCCGTCGTTGCTCGCGACCTCGACCACGAAGGCGTCGGAGCCCAGACCCAGCCGCCGCACGGCGTCGGAGACGAACGTGCGCGCGTGCTCCACCCAGGAGGTCGAGTAGGACGAGAAGTACGCGTACTGCGTGAACGTCTCCTCCGGCGTGATCAGCGGAGGGATCTGCGCGAGCCAGCAGTCGGTGCAGACCCGCAGGTGCAGCGGGTACGCCGGCTCCGGCCGGTCCAGTTGGTCCGCGGCGAGAAAGCTCTCACACGGCGGGGTCGCTCCAAGATCGACGACGCTCGTCAGCGCCGCCGAGCCGCAGAGTCGGCATCGTGTCATCAACTGCCCCCATCCCGCTCGCCCGGGTGCCCCCGCCGCGAGCCAGTGCTTTTGTCCCCTACCGGCGGCGGGCTGTCCCCGCCGCCGGACCGACCCGCGATCGCGGTGCGGTACCCGTCCACCAGGCCCTCAAGGCCGACAGCCGGGCTGAAGTCCTGCTCGTATCGGCGCCGGGCCGCCTGGCCCATCTCCCGGTTGCGTGCCGGCTCGGCCGTGACGCGGCGCAGGCAGGACGCCAGCGAGGCGACCTCACCCGGCCGGTGCAGCAGCCCGGTCACCCCGTCCTCGACGAGTTCGACGAAGGCGCCGTGACCGGCGGCGACGGCCGGGACCCCCGCCGCCATCGCCTCCACGACCACCAGGCCGAACGCCTCCAGCCACGTGGAGGGAGCCACCACGGCGACCGACCGCGCGATGGCCTCCCGGCACTCCGCCTGGTCGTACAGGCCGACGTACCGGACGTCGTCCCGGCCCGCCGCCCAGGCGGTCACCTCCTGTTCCAGTGGCCCCGTGCCGGCGACCACGAGCGGTACGCCCACACCACCGCCGGCGGCGAGCTCGTCCCACGCGGCCATGAGCAGCCGCACGCCCTTGGCCTCCGCGAGCCGGCCGAGATAGAGCAGATGCTCGCCGGCGCCCTCTCGGCGGACGCCCGGTTCGGGCACGAAGTTGTGCTTCACGGCCAGTCGCCCGGGTGGCATGCCGGCCCGCACCAGGACGTCGCGCTGCGCCGCGGAGATGCAGAAGAACCGCTCCACGCCGGACCACCACCGCTGCCGGTTGACCGACAGGCTGACCGCGAGCGGCACCGTCGCCAGCCGGGAGCTCCGGTAGCAGCCGTGCCGGACGGCGGGCAGCGGCGCGGACCCGACGCACTCGGTGCACGGCCGGCCGTCCCGCTGCAGCGTGCCGGGCGGGCAGACCTGGGTGTAGTTGTGCAGGGTGGCGACGGCGGGCACGCCGGCGTCGCCACAGGCGGCCAGCACCGCCGGCGACAGGAGCGGGAAGACGTTGTGGACGTGCACCACGTCCGGCCGCTCGGTGCGAAGCCGGGCGGCGAGCTCCGCGCGGACCGCCGGGTTCCACGGCACAAGCAGCGGTATCGCGACCTTGCCCAGCAGGGACCGGGCTGCGATGTCGTCGCTGCGTCGCTCGAACACCTCGACCCGGTGACCGGCCCCGCGCAGCAGCGCCACCTCCTGGTCGACGACCTTGTTCTCCCCGCTCGGCTGCGCCGAGGCGTAGCGGTTGTGCACCACGAGGACGTGCATGCTCAGGCCACCTCCGATCTCCGGGCCCATCCCGGGACGCGTCGTCGAGGGACTTCGGGCGTCGGGAGGGGAGTGGCCGCGGCAGGTGCCGCCAGCAGCGAGGCGGCCACGGTCAGGTGCAGCAGATACGGTGAGGCGTCGCCCAGCCCGGCCTCGGTGTACGACGCGATCGCGCAGTAGCTGATCAGGAAGATCGCGCAGGCCCTCTCCAGCGACGGTGGCCGCAGCAACGCGACGCCACCCAGCACGATGATGATCGCCGCCACCAGGGCGACGCCGGTCATACCCTGCTCGTTGTAGACGGCCAGCCAGCTGTTGTCGATCGGCAGCCCGCCGAACGACTTGTCGCCCAGGCCCGCGCCGAACAGGTACTCCGAGGTCGTCCGGGGTGCTGTCAGCAGGGCGTGCCAGACCTTGGCGCGACCGGTGAGGCTGCTGAAGTTCTCCTGGCTCTGTCCGCGCAGGAACCACGCCTGCAGCGCGGAGCCGAACCCCACCGCGGCCACGGCGGTGCACAGCACCGCCCGGACGAAGAACCGGCGGGCCGCGGCGCTGGTCAGGATGAGCGAGCTGATCGCCAGTGCCAGCCCGATGAGCAGGCCGAGCGTGGCCGTCCGGGTGTGGGTCAGCGCGAGCAGGACGAGCGACGGCACGATGACCACCGCCGCGCCGGCCCGGTCGGTCCGGCGGCCCAGAACGAGCAACACGGTGAGCCCGATGATCACGGCGGCGTACTGTCCGATCTGCGGCGGGGTGAGCGGCCACAACGCGCCGACCAGCCGTCCGCCGTAGAGGTCGGGCAGGGCGGCGCCCGGTGAGATGACCGCGCCCGCGGCCACCGACCCGAGGACCACGAAATACATCCGGATGTGGTGCCGGACGAACGTCAGGCCGCCGTCCCACCAGCGGCTGAGCAGCCACAGCGTGCCGACGAAGAGAGCCAGCCGGGCGCAGCGGAACAGCGCGCCGAACCCGGACTCCAGGTTCGCGCTGGAGATCACGCTCAGCACCAGCAGCAGGGTGAGCAGGAACAGGAAGGCGCTGGCTCGGATGCGCAGCCGGAGATTGACCGCGAGCGCCAGCGCGAACGCGGCGACCAGCGCGCCCATGGTGACCATCTGGATGAGGGAGCGGGGCAGCGGGACGATGGTCTTGGCCCCGGCGGAGCCGAGCGTGTTGAGGACCAGCAGCCCCCAGACCGTCCCGACGATCTTCGACGTGTGGTTTGTGTGGTCTGGGCTCATCTCAACCACCGTCCTGTGCGCGGAAGGTGCTGTCCGCGTCCTGCTGGTACGGCGTGCCCTGCCACTGCCCGGAGTCGAGTATCCGGCTCGGGTCGTGGACGACGAATTTCCATGGTCCGAGGTAGACGTTGTCGTGCCAGCGGTTGTGCTGCTTACGGGTGATCGCCTCGGCCACCTGCTCGCCCTTGTACGGCGACCAGTCCGGGTAGGTGCCGTAGTTGGACAGCACCGCCATTCGGTCGCACTTCACCGTGCAGTCGACGACGGACTTGTCCAGCACGAAGCGGTTGCCGTGGATGTCCACCCGCTGGGTCTTCCACCGGCAGTCGGCGTAGAGCGGTGCGGTGGCGATCGCCGGCTGTGCGCAGTTGTCGGTGTTCTTCACCAGCAACGTGCAGTCACCCGACGAGGTGTTGGCCGGGCTGTTGCAGAACCGGTCGGCGTTCTCCCACAGGGTGATCCCGGACCAGTTGTTCTCCAGCACGTTCCCGTAGATCTCGATCTTGTCCGTGCGGGCCGGGACCCGTGGTTCGCCGCCGGACTCGGACAGGTAGACGGTCGCGAACGGGAAGTTGTCGCCGCGGTCGGCGTACCTGCGGCCCTCGACCCAGTTGTTCCGCCGGATCGTGTTCTTCCGGATGACCGCGTTGTAACTGGTCTCGTAGATCAGCGCGGCACCGTCGTTGGCCTCGAGCACGTTGTTCTCGATGACGAAGTCGTTGTTGTCGGTGTCCGCCCACAACCCGGCTCCGCGGTTGTCGTGCACCCAGTTGCCGCGTATGTCGGCGCCGTTGACGGCCCAGAACTTGATGCCTCCGGTGCAGCCGCAGCCCGGCCGCCGCTTCTCCCAGTCGTCCTTGTTGTTGCCCACGATCTCGTTGCCCTCGACCACCAGTCCGCTGATCCGGCCGGAGGCCTTGTACGCGTTCATGCCGTACTGACCGTTGCCGCGCAGGCAGCTGGCGCGGACCTGCTGGCGCGCACCAGCCATCAGCCCGGCGCCGGAGTTGTTCTGGATCGTCGTGTGCTCGATCACCCACCCGTCGGCCGAGTCATGGTTGACCACGCCCTCGTCATGCGGCGCGACGAAACCCTGCACCGTCAGGTAGCGGATGGTGACGTCGGGGGCGGTGCCGCCGAACGCGTACTGGTTGGTCTTCCGGCCGTCGAACACCGCGCCCGGCGCGCCGAGATAGCTGTCCCCCTTCTTGGGGATGACCTGGGCGTAGCGGTCCGCCTCGAGCCTGTGTTTGCCCGGGCGAAGCCAGAACGTGGTGTTCGGGGGGCTGCTCCTGGTCTTCGCGGCCAGGTCACCGGCCACCGCGGGGTCCACCGTCACCGCGCCCGCAGGCGCCTTCGCCGGCCCGGCCGCGGGCTTGGCGCACACCCGGGCCACGGACGTGGACGGCGCAGCGGTCGGCTTCGGCCGCGCACTCGGCGTGCTCTCGCAGCCGGTCGCCGCCAGCAGGGCCAGCACCAGCGGTGCCGCCGGCCACGCCCAGTGCCGCCACTTGATCCCCACGCGTCGCCCCCTAACCGCGGAACCTGAGTACGGTGGTGAACCCCTCCGCGCCGTCGGCGAAGCCGGTGCCGACCAGCGTCGTGGCGGGTTCCTTGCGCCCGAAGCCGGCGGAGTACCAGCCCAGCGGCGGGTCACTCTCGCCGCGATGTGCCCCCCAGCTCAGCTGCCCGGGCAGCTCGAGCGCCGCGGAGCGGTCCTCACCGTCCCGGGTCCAGGTGAGCTGCGCCCGGTTTCCCACCAGGTCCGCGGCGATCGCCGGGCCGAGGTGGAACGCCAGGTGCACGGCCCGGCGCGGGCCGCGCACCTCGTCGATCACCCTCAGTTCCTGGCTCGCGGCCGTCAGCTCCACCCGGCGGCGGTGCACGGAGCGCTGGTAACCGTCGTGCTCGGCGCACCAGCGGGCCGTCCCCCCGTCGGAGGCGTCGGCAGCTTCCGAGACCAGGACGCGGCTGCGGGCCTGCCGGGTCCACAGGAACGGGCCACCGGAGACGGACTGGTCACCGCCGTCCAGTCGCAGGGTGTTGTGGCCGAGGGTCGACCGGAAGTACTGCCGCCACTCGGGCTGCCCGTGGTAGCAGTACGTCCCCGGGTCGGCGAGCACGTCGACTCCGTCGTGCCGGACCTCCACGGAGAGCGCGTCCGCGTGAGCATGCGCGGCGATGGACAGGAATCCGTGCGGACCACCGTCGCAGCGGCACCAGATCTCCGCAGGACCACGCAGGATGGTCATGCCCGCGTCGGCGAAATGGGCCGGCCGGCTTGCCGGTCGGGACACGGCCGGTGCGGTTTCATCCTTCGGGTACGGCCGGATGAGCGCGGCCAGCAGCGGGGTGCGCACATCGGTGCCGGTCACCGTCGGCCACCAGGCGAGCCGGCCGAACACGGCGTCCCCGGTGGCCAGCAGCGAGGCCCAGCGGTCGGTGCCCGTGCCGTCGACGACCAGACCGTGCCCGTCGTCCGCGTCCCCCTGGCGCGGTGGCCGTAGCCGGTTGTCCACGATGGCCGCGAGTGCGTCGGTCATCCGCAGCAGCACCAGCCGGACCGACGCGGGAACGGGCACGCCGGCGGTATCCGCCTCGGCCACCGCGGCCAGGCCGAGCTCCAGCACCAGGCCGTGATACTCGGTGGCCAGTTCGCGGTTGAGGCCGGAGCCGAAGGTGTTGTTTCGCAGGTGCCGCTCCAGCGACCGCAGCGCGTCGGCTCGCCAACGCGCAGAGGAGGGGAACCACCCGAACGCGCAGGCCGCGGCGAACTGACCGGCGGCCTCCGCGATGACGTGGTTGTTCGCCGAAGATCCCCGGCTGGGGAAGGCGGCCAGCCAGCGCTGGTGGTGCCAGATCTGGTTCAGCGCCACCGGGTTGCCATCGAACAGAGCGGCCACGCCCGGCCAGTCGTCGAGCAGCCGGCGGATCCACACCCAGGACAGCAGCCGGATCCCCAGCTCGATGCCGCTGGTCCAGTGCACTCCGCGCAGCGGTGCGTTGGCCGCCCACCACGACCGCAGGTGCTCGGCCACCCGCTCGGCGTACCGCTCGTTCCCGGTGATCGCGTAGGCGGCGGCGAGCACGGTGAGGTACTGATGCCGGGACAGCTCCCAGATCTGCTTGATGTCCCCGACCGCGTCCTCGTCCCGGTACGGCACGTCGAAGGCGTAGCCCCACGGAGCCCGGCGCCCGGTCTTCGGGTCGTACCACCAGTTCGGGTCGACCAGGTCGTCGCGGTCCACCCCGAAGAACTCGGCGTGCCCGGACATCAGCCGGTCCGCCTCGGCGACGAGACGTTTCGCGGCGTCCGGTGGCACCGCGTCGATCGTTCCCGCGGGCAGTACCGCGGTGAACCGGGCGCCGGTCACGCTCGGGCAGTCCGGCCGCGCCGACCGCCACCGCCGCCTGCGCACCGCGTCGCCCACCCGGCCGCCGACCTCCTGCGGCCCCATCCGGGACAGCCGCCGCAGGTACCAGCCCGGACTCCCTGAGCTCACAGTCATCGCGCCTCCGCCAACGTCACCGGCACGCCGCCGGCCAGGCCGGCCTGCACGGCGAGGGTGGCCGCCGTGGTGGCGACGAGCGACTCCAGCGGTACCGGCATCGGCCCGCCGGTCCGCACGGCCTTGACGAACGCGGCCAGCTCGGCGGACTGGCCCTTGTCCCGGGCCTTGGGCAGCCGCGAACTGACCCACCGCTTGCGGCCGACCGTGCCGTCCGAGTACAGCGAGGCACGGACGAAGTCGTCGAGCCGCAGCACCTTGCCGTCCGCGACGAGGTCCAGCGTCTCCTTGGGGAAGCTGGGCGCGCCGGTGGTGACGTAGCTGATGGTCGCGGTGGACCCGTCCGGGTAGTGCAGCACGACCTGCAGGTCCTCGTTGCCGGACGTGGCGACCGCGTACACCGATACCGGGTCGGCTTCGAGCAGCCAGCTCGCCGTGTCGATGAAGTGTCCGCCCTCGCCGGCGAAGCGCGAGCCCTCGGTGCCCTGTTGGAGGTACCAGCTGCCGTGCTGCAGCCGGCCCGCGTTGACCAGGTAGCGGAGGCTCGCCGGTCCGGTCCGGGCGCCGAACCGCTTCCTCGCCTCCTGCAACAGGGGCGCGAACCGGCGGTTGAAGCCCACCTGTATCCGGTCGTTGCCAGATTCCTCGACCGCCGCGAGCACGCCGGCCAGCTCGTCCTCGGTGAGTGCCAACGGCTTCTCCACGAACACCGTCTTGCCGGCCAGCAGCGCCCTTCGGGTCAGTTCGGCGTGCGAGCTGTGCCGGGTGACGACGAACACCGCGTCGATGGACCTGTCGCCGAGCACGGCGTCGAGGTCGGTGGTCGCCTCGGCGAAGCCGAACTTGCGCTGCGCGTTGGCCGCGGACAGCGCCGTCGTGGTGACGACCGTGGACAACTCGACGCCGTCGCGCTGCGCCAGGTGCGGCAGCAGCATCGACGTCGCGTAGTTTCCCGCGCCTACGAACGCCAGCCGCACCGGCGCCTTGGCGGACCGGGCCGGGGTGGACGCTCCGCCGCCGCGTCGCACCGCGGGCACGGCCACCGCCGGGGCCTCGGCTTCCCCCGCTTCCTCCTTCTGCTCGGGGTACCGGAACAGCACAGCCACGGCCTTGAGGCCGCCGTCCTTCAGGCGCTGGTACGTCTCGACGGCGTCATCGAAGTCGGCGATGTGGGAGACCAGGGGTTCCACGTCGACGCTGCCGCGGGCGAGGAGATCGAGGAAGCACGCCAGGTTGCGGCGCTCGGTCCAGCGCACGTAGCCGATCGGATAGTCCCGCCCCTCGAGCTCGTACTCCGGGTCGTAGCGCCCGGGGCCGTACGAGCGCGAGAACCGGACGTCGAGTTCCTTCTCGTAGTACGCGTTCCACGGCAGGTCCAGGCGGCACTTGCCGATGTCGACGACCCGGCCGCGGTCCCGGCAGAGCCGCGCGGCCAGCTCGACGGGCTGGTTGCTGCCGCCTCCGGCGGCCAGGTACACCTGGTCCACGCCGTGCCCGCCGGTGAGTTCGGCGACGGCGGCTTCCACGGCCGCGGACGCGGGATCACCGCAGGCCGCCGCGCCCAGGCGCTCGGCGAGCTCGCAGCGCGCCGGGTCGGGGTCGACCCCGACGACGCGGACCCCCGAGGCGGCGAGGAGCTGCACCACCAGCTGCCCGATCAGCCCCAGACCGATGACCAGCGCCACTTCGCCGAGCCGTGATTCGCCCTGGCGGACGCCCTGCATCGCGATCGACCCGACGGTGCCGAACGCCGCGTGCCGCGGCGCGAGGCCGTCCGGCACCCGGGCGTAGAGGTTCTTCGGCACCCAGTTCAGCTCGGCATGCAGCGCGTGCTCGTTGCCGGCGCAGGCCACGAGGTCGCCGACCTTCACATCGTCGATCCCGCTGCCGACCTGCTCGACCACCCCGCACAGCGAGTACCCGAGCGGCGTGTAGGAGTCCAGCTTGCCCATCACCTTGCGGTAGGTGGCCGGCACCCCGTTGGTGGCCACGCTCTGCACGACCTTGGCCACCTGGTCCGGCCGGGAGCGGGCCTTGCCCAGCATCGACATGCCGGCCTCGGACACCTTCATGAGCTCGGTCCCGGTCGATATGAGCGAGTAGGCGCTCCGGACCAGCACACCGTCCGGCTTGCACCCCGGCACCGGCACGTCGAGCAGCGTCAGCTCGCCGCTCTTGTAGTTCTGTACTACCTGTTTCACCCGAAGTCCTCTTGTCTCTACGCCGTCAAAGGGAGTTCTGACCGGCCCCGGAGGTCGCGCCGCGATACCAGTACTCGAGGGTCAGCACATGCCACAGATGCTTGGAGAAGTCCCGGTGCCCGGCGGCGTCCTCGGCGACCATGCGCGCCAGCGCGTCGCGGCGCAGGAGCCCGGAACGGACGAGCTCGCCGTCGTTCACCACCTCGCGTACCAGCGGTGCCAGATCCCGGCTCATCCAGGCGCGCAGCGGGGCGCTGAACAGGCCCTTGGGCCGGTACACGATCTCCCGGGGCAGGACCGAGCCGGCCGCCTCCTTGAGGACGGCCTTGCCCTGCCGTCCGACGATCTTGCGATCACCGGGCACGGCGAACGCCGCCTTGACCACCTCGACGTCCACATACGGCACCCGCACCTCGGTCGACGCGGCCATGCTCGACCGGTCCGTGTAGGCGAGGTTCAGGCCCGGCAGGAACATCCGCGCGTCACCCAGGCACATGCGGTTGACGAAGTCGTCGAGGTCGTTGTCCTGGTAGACGTCCGCATGCTCGGTCAGCACGTCATCGACCGTCCCGGCCAGGTCCGGATCGACCAGGGCGAGCAGCTCGTCCTGGTCGTACATGGTGTAGCTGCGCCGGAACGCGGCCTCCTCCGGCAGATCGGCGAAGGAGAGGAACCGCTTCGCGAAGCGCACCGACCGGTACCCCCGGCGGGCCGTGGCGACCGGCAGTCGGTCCACGGCCCTGGACAGGCCGCGCCGCAGGGGTCGCGGGATGCGCTGGTAGCGCAGCGCCATCTGGTTGGCCAGGTGCTTGCGGTAACCGGCGAACAGCTCGTCGGCACCCATCCCCGAGAGCATCACCTTGACCCCGGCGTCCCGGGCGGCCGAGCAGATCAGAAATGTGTTGATCGCGGCGGGGTCGCCGATCGGCTCGTCCAGGTGGTACGTCATCTGCGGCAGCAGGTCGAGCACGTTCGGAGCGATCTCGATCTCATGCAGGTCGACGCCGAACCGCTCGGCCACCTGCCGGGCATAGCGCAGGTCGTCCGGCATCGCCTCGAACCTGGCGTCCTCGGCGCGGAACCCGATCGTGTAGGCGGAGATCCCGGGTCGGTCGCGGGCCGCCAGCGCGGTCAGGTAGCTGGAGTCGAGACCGCCGGAGAGAAAGGTCGCCACGGGTACGTCGGAGAGCAGGTGGCGCCGGGTCGACTCCTCGACGATGGCGGCGATATCCGGCTGCTCGCCGCTCCGGGCCCGCTCCCGGCCCTCGGCGGCGACGTCCCGGAGGTTCCAGAACCGGCCGCGCTCCACCCGGCCGTCCGGCCGGCACCGGAGCCAGCTCCCCGGCGGCAGCTTCTCCGCCTCGCGGAAGGCGCACCGTGAGTCCGGCACCCAGTAGTACAGCAGCGAGGCCACCAGCGCCGCATGGTCCACCTGCAGCGACCCGCCGCTCACGGCGGCCAGCGCCTTGAGCTCGGAGGCGAACACCAGACCCTCGCCGCGCCGGAGCAGGAACAGCGGCTTGATGCCGAGCTGGTCGCGAGCGAGCACCAGCTCACCGGTTCGCTCGTCGAAGATCCCGAACGCGAACATGCCGCGCAGCCGGGGCAGACAGTCCGTGCCCCAGCGCCGCCAGGCCTCCAGCAGCACCTCGGTGTCGGAGGTGCCGCGGAAGCGCACCCCGGCGGCCGCCAGCTCGGCACGCAGCTCGGGCGCGTTGTACAGCTCGCCGTTGTACGTCAGGACGAGGCCGCCCGAGGCCATCGGCTGGGCGCCGGTCTCGGACAGGTCGACGATGGCCAGCCGGCGGTGCCCGAGGTGCACTTCGCCGTCACCGACGGGGTGGCTGTACCGGCCCGCCCCGTCCGGACCGCGGTGGGCGAGGGTATCGGTGAGCCGGTCGGTCACGATCTTCCCGTCCGGCCATCGGTAAGTGCCTGCGATGCCACACATGTGCTACCGCGCCTCCTGGTCGCTGTCCGGGATCCGTGCCGCCCACATCGGCAGCCGCTCCGTCTGCCGCCGGCCCTCCCCCACTGCCTGAAAGGCGTGGGAGGTACCCCCACCGTTCGGCCGGGCCGGCCGCTCGTTCTGGCCGCGCAGCGCGGTGTGCAGTCCGTCCCACAGCGTGCCGTCGGTCCGGTCACGTGGATCGGGGTCGATCAGCACCACACCGATGACCGGGATGCGCTGGTCCGCGAGCTGCCGCGCCACGGTGTGCAGCCATGCGGCGCTGCCGTGCCCGGCACGCACGACGAGCACGGTCCGAGTGCCGAGGTACTGGAGGTCGGTCCACGCGGTGCCGGGCGCCACCGAGCCGACGCCGAGCCGACGCTCCTGTTGCGACACTGCCGTGGCACGCTCGCCGCTGACCACGGTCGGGTCTCCTGGCTTCGGCCGGCGGCCGGCGAGCTGCGGGCCGGGCAGACCGTCGATGATGACCACGGGTCCCTCCGCCGCCAGTGCTCTGGCGAGGTCCAGGGCGATCACGCCGGCGCTGCGCGCGCAGCCCAGTTCCAGCAGCGACACCGGTTCCGCGGAGCCGCGCACGGTGCGGGCCAGGAACGCGGTGAGCCGTTCGCGTGCCGCCCGGACGCGTCGGCGCTGCCACAGCCTGGCCGGCCGGCGGGGCAGCTCCGCGATGACCGAGGCGCCGAGGTTCGCCGCGATCTCCCGGCGCAGTACGGGGCGGTCAGCCACCACCGTGCCGACCGCGGCCACAGCGAGCCCGAGGGCGAGCCCGAGGACGAGCCCGATCGCGGCGTTGGTGGCAGCGCTCCTGGGCAGGGAGTGCGGCACCGCGCGCGGGGCGTCCACGATCTGTGTGCCGGCGATGAGCTGGGGCGTGCCGATGCGCGCCTCCGCGGCGCGCTGGGTGAAATCGGTGATCTGCGAAGTGAGTTCGGCCCGGCGGGCGAAGAGCGACTCCAGGTTCGCCGCCGCGTTCGGCCCGCTCTCCTGCGATCCGTCTCCGATCGTCTTGTTGACCTGGGAGAGTTCGTCCCGTATTCGGTCACGCTGGGCGAGCAGGGCCTTGGCCTCGGCGTTCGCGGCTGCCTGTATCCGCTTCACATGGTCCGCGATGAACGCGTCGGCCAGCGCCTCCGCGCGGGCCACCGCTTGTGCGTCGCTGTCACCTGTCACGTTGATCTGCAGCAGGTTGTTGGTCAGGCCGATACCCCCGTAGTCCGGCATGAAGTCCTCTGGCTTTTCAGGGGACTTGAGGGCATGCAGGGCCTCACCGGCGATCCGCGTGGTCTGCAGCAGCGCGACGTCGGTGCGGATCAGCGTTCCGGGATCGTTCGGCTGGTCCTCCTGATGCGCGACCAGCACCTTGGTCACCGCGGTCGGCGGCGGCGGCAGCAGGACCGCCACCGCCGCGCCTACGAGCAGCCCCAGCAGCGCCAAGGAGCCCCAGAGACGGCGCCGCCTCCGCACCGCCACCACCAGCGCCTGCAGGTCCAGCAGCGGAGCGGCGGCCGACGACTCCGAAGTCGTACTCGTCGTCACTCTGAACCTCCTGTCGCGTCGTCGCCGATTGCGAGCGCCGGCGTGGCGGCATGCCGAGGATGACCGGCAGACCGTGTCGGACGGGCCCGGACCGTGCCGGCGAGGACGATGCCGACGACCTCGTGCTTGGCGTCCGCACACGCCTCGGCGATGCCGGCGAGGTCCCCTGCGGTCCAGCTGCCCGCGCTGAGCACGACCAGGACGCCGGACTCGTTGTCTCGGTCCGGCACCATCGGCTCGGACACCGAAACCCCCACCACCCGCAGCAGCGGATCGCTCTCGGCCACGGCGACGAGCTGTCCGGCGGCCCGGCGGGCGATCTCGTCGCCGTCCGGCACGACGACCAGCAGCCGCCGGGGGGCCGGCAGCTGGTCCCGGAGGCGGGCGCACATCCGCCGGTAGCGGATCTGCCTGCCGGCCTCGTCGCCGGACGTCTGCGGGGTGGGTAGGTCCCACCGGATGTCGACGCCCAGCAGCCGGCGGATCCGGGCCCGCGGGCCACGGCCTTCCGGCCGGTGCGCGGTCCGTTCACCCGGTACGTCGACGGCACCCAGCACCGCCGAGCCCAGCGCCGCGGCGATCTCCGGTTCGCTGCGCAGCCGGCGGCTCATCCGTGCGGCGGTGAGATGGCCGATGACCGCGAGCAGGAAGAACAGCAGCGCCCCGGCGGCGATGAGCTGCACCCTCGTCGGCGGTGCCTCGCCGGCCGGCCGGGGCGCCGGCCCCATGACGACCATGTTGGCCCGGTTGGCCTGGTTGGCAGTCGGGTCGGCCTGGTCAAGCTTGTTGATGGCCTCCTGCAGCGCGGTGCGCAGCTTGGCGAGCTCGGTGCGGGTCTGCACGCTCTCCACGCTCTGCCCAGTACCGGCCGCATCGGCCAGCTCGGTGATGCGGCGGCTGGTCTGCGCCACCATCTGCCGCAGTGCCTCGGGCTGCGCCGCCTCGGGGTCGGTGTTGTCGCCTGCGATCTGCGCGGCGAACGTGACGAACTGCTGGGCCACCTGGTCGGAGAGTTGCTGCGCGCGCTTCGGGGTGTCGGCCGTGCCCGAGATCTTGATGATGTTCCCGTCGGCGGCCTTGGCGCCCACCCGATCCCGCAGCTCGCTGCCGCTGGCCCCGGTCCAGTTGAGCTTGGCGGCCGCGCGGTCGACCACCACCGAACTGGTCGCGATCTCCGCCTGGGTCAGCAGTTCGCGCTCCTCCCACGCCCCCGGCAGCAGTACCGACGCCGACGTCGTGTAGCGCGGCGGAAACAGCAAAGAGGCGCCGTAGCCGACGAGCGCACCCACCAGGGCGAGGATGGTGAGAAACCGCCGGCGCCGACGGAGAATCCGCCCGATCGTGACCAGGCGTATGGTGTCATCGCTCAACGACGCGGCCTCTTCCGTGCAGGATCCGGGTGGTTCGCCGATACCGGAGCGTGCTCACGGCGGGCAGCGGCGTAGGCGGCGAGCAGCGATCGCTGGGAGTTCCGCCAGGAGAGCGGCCCGCTGATCCGCTCCTGGCCGATCTTGCCCATCCGGGCCCGCTCCTCCGGGTCGTCCAGCAGCGCCGCGATGAGCTCGGCGAACGCGGCCTCGTCGTTGGCGGGCGCGTAGACGGCGGCGTCACCGGCGGAGACTCGCGCCTCCCGGAGGTCGAACGAGACGATC
Organism: Streptomyces sp. NPDC060000; assembly: GCF_042737375.1. Classification (NCBI taxonomy): domain Bacteria; kingdom Bacillati; phylum Actinomycetota; class Actinomycetes; order Kitasatosporales; family Streptomycetaceae; genus Streptomyces; species Streptomyces sp. NPDC060000. The sequence goes on along the minus strand of NZ_JBHWUU010000013.1, from coordinate 20,505 downwards.
GGCCGGCCCATCACCATGTACTCCAGGACCTTGTTCATGGTCGACACGTCGTTGAGCGGATTGCGCGGGTCGGGGGAGAGGCACACGTCCGCGGTGGACAGGTAGCGCACCAGGTCGGCGTCCGGAATGCGCCCGGTGAACTGCACCTGCTCCGAGAGCCCGAGCCGCCGGGACAGCTCCACCATCGCGTCGAAGGTGTCTCCGGCGCCGACGAACACCGCATGCCAGTCGGTCCGCCCGAGTTCGTCGCGCAGCTTCGCGAGGGCCCGCAAGGCGTAGTCGACGCCGTCCTGCGGACCCATGACCCCGAGGTAACACAGCAGATGGGGCTTGCCGCGCTTGAGCTCCGGCTCGGGCGGTACGGGGTGGAACCGGTCGGTGTCGGGCGCGCTGCGCACCACGAAGACGTCCGCCGGCCGCCGACCGCCACGGCGCACCGCGACGTCCCGGTAGCTCTCGTTCGTGGCGAGCACGACGTCCGCGGCCCGGTAGGTCAGCCGTTCCAGCGCGCACACGGCGCGGTAGAGCAGATCTTCGCCGCGGTCGAACCGGGAGAGGTACAGCTCGGGTACCAGGTCGTGCTGGTCGAAGACGAACCGCGCTCCGCGCCGTTTCAGCCACAGTGCCGGCAGGAACAGCAGGTCGGGCGGGTTGCAGGCGTGCACCACGTCGACCGGGCCGACCTTCCGGGCCAGCCGGACCGTGTGCCACAACGCCGATCCGTACTCCCGCAGGTAGCCGGCCGGCCCCCCGGTGGCCGCGCGCAACGGGTAGCGGTGGATCCGCACCCCGTCGATCTCCGCCTCCCGCTCCGTGTCCCGCTTGCTCCCCTGGGGACAGATGACGTGCACCGTCCAGCCCGCGTCACGCAGCGTCGTGCACTCCTGCCACACCCGCCGGTCGAACGGCACCGACAGGTTCTCCACCAGGATCAGCGCGCGCCGGTCCGGCCGGTCGCCGCCGGCCGTGTCATCGAACGATGTGTCACCAGGCAAGGCCCACGTACCCCGGTTCGGTCCGGCGCGCCGCGGCGTCGGGAAGGTGGATGAGGTCGATGATCACCGGGCCGTCGCCATGGGGCAGCGCCGACAGCACGGCCGGATCCCTGGTCCCGACCAGGCACACCTCGGCGTGCTCGAGCACCTCGTCGACGGAATCCGCGAGCAGCTGCGCGAGGTGCGGCAGCCGGGTCTCGATGTACTCGCGGTTCGCGCCGAGCAGCCGGGAGAGGCTCACGTTGGCGTCGTAGATCTTCAGGTCGTACCCCTTGCCGAAGAGCCTCTCCGCCAGCTCGACGAGCGGGCTCTCGCGGAGGTCGTCGGTGCCGGGTTTGAAGGACAACCCGAACAGGCCCGCCCGGCGTTTGCCGGTGCGCTCGACCAGCTCCACCGCGCGCTGCAGATGGTCGGAGTTGGAGGGCAGCACGTGGGCGAGTATGGGCACCGAGACGTCGGCCCGCTGCGCCGCGTGGACCAGGCTGCGCAGGTCCTTGGGCAGGCAGGAGCCACCGAAGGCGAAGCCGGGCCGCAGGTAGGCGGGGCTGATGTTCAGCTTGTGGTCGGCCAGGAACACGTCCATCACCTGGTGCGAGTCCACCCCGAGCGCCTGGCACACCGCGCCCAGCTCGTTCGCGAAGCCGATCTTGAGGCCGTGGAACGCGTTGTCCGCGTATTTGATCGCCTCGGCCGTCGGGACCGGCACCCGGAACACCTCGCCGGGCAAGCCGTCGTACAGTGCCGTCACCGCGTCGCCGCTTGCCGGGTCGAGCTCGCCGATGACGGTCTTGGGCGGGTCGAAGAAGTCCCGCACGCTCGTGCCCTCGCGCAGGAACTCCGGGTTGACCGCGACCCCGATGTCCACCCCGGCCGTGCCGCCGACGTACTTCTCCAGGATCGGCACCAGCAGGTTCAGGCAGGTGCCCGGGAGCATGGTGCTGCGGAACACGACGGTGTGCCGGCCTCCCTGCTCGGCCCCCTCGGCCAGCACGGCGCCGATCTGCTCGGTGACCCGCTCCAAGTACGTCGTGCACAGGCTGCCGTTGGGCTCCGAGGGCGTGCCCACGCAGACCAGCGACACCTCGCTGCCCATGATCGCCTCGCGGACGTCACCGGTGGCGCGTAGCGCTCCGGTCCGCACGACCTCGGCGATGAGCTCGCCGATCCGTTCCTCGACCACCGGGGCCTTGCCGTCGTTGACCAGGTCGACCTTCACCTGGTTGACGTCCACCCCGATGACCTCGTGACCCATGCTGGCCAGGCACGCTGCCGACACGCAGCCCACGTAGCCGAGCCCGAAAACGCTGACTCTCATGACCCGTTCCTCCCCCCAGGCAGGCCTTCCCGGCCTGCGGTCCGCGCACCGGCCGGACGACGATCCGTGCGCATCAGTAGGCCCCCTGCCCGTAGAGCACCGCACGCAGCGTCTTCCACAAGATCACTGTGTCCAGGGCGAGCGACCAGTCCTCCACGTACCGCAGGTCCAGCCGTACCGCCTCCTCCCACGACAGGTCGCTGCGTCCGCTGATCTGCCACAGGCCGGTGAGCCCGGGCTTGACCAGCAGCCTCCGCTTGATGTCCGGGCCGTACGCAGCTGACTCCTCCGGCAGCGGAGGCCGCGGACCGACGAGCGACATCGATCCGGTGAGCACGTTGAAAAGCTGCGGGAGCTCGTCGATCGAATACCGGCGCAGCACTGCCCCCACCCGGGTCACCCGCGGATCCCGGCGGAGCTTGAACAGCAGACCGGCGCCCTCGTTGCGGTCGGCCAGTTCGGCACGTGCCCTGTCGGCCCCGGCGACCATGGTGCGGAACTTGAGAATGGTGAACTCGCGGCCGTCCTTGCCGACTCTGCGCTGGCGGTAGAACGCCCCACCCCGGCTGTCCATCAGTACGAGCAGCCCGACGAACACCATCAGCGGCGCGAACAGCATCAGCAGGATCGCTGCGCCCATCCGGTCGACGACCCCTTTGACCGCCCGGCGGCCCCCGGTGAAGGTCGGCATGCTGACCCGCAGCAGCGGGATCCCGAGCACCGCGTCGATGTGCAGCCGCGGGCCGGCCACCTCCATCAGCACGGGAGCCACGACCATCTCGGCGTCGCTGCCTTCGAGGTTCCAAGCCAGCCGTTGCAGCCGGTTCGGTGACCAGTGCGGGTCCGGTGTGACCGCGACGACTCGGTAGCCGTCGCGGTGGACGTGAACCGCGACGTCCGTCAGTAGGCCGACGACCGGCACTCCGTCCAGTTGGTCACCGTCGAGCCCGAGACCGTCCGTCGTGCACACCGCGTCCACCCGCCAGCCGAGGTGCGGGAACTTGCGGGTTCGGGTGATCAGGTCGTGCACGGTGGCCAGGCTTCCGGCAGCGAGCACCGGTCTCAGGCACCGCCCTTCCTTCCGCTGTTTGTGCAGCCAGAGGCGCAGCAGATACCGCGCGGTCATGGTGACGAGCGCGATCGCGGGGATCGCGACGAAGATCCAGAGCTTGATGTTGCGCGAGGTGAGAGCGATGCCGCCGAGCGCCAGTACGACGGTCGCCGTGAACAGTGAGCGTCCGAGCCGGCGGAATTCCTCGGCGCCCTGGCCGAGCACGGCCGGAGCCCACGACCGGCTCACCGCAAGCGCTCCCAGCACCAGCAGCTCGGTGCCGAATGCGAGAATCCCCCACTTCTCGTGCCAGTTGGCCGCGTCCCGGGCCCCGAAGAAGTTGCCGATCGCCGCCACCACGAAGGCGGTGGCCACGGTATCGCTGGTGATCACGGCACGGCGGTACCGCTGCTCCCAGTCGACCGCGGGCTGGCTGATTGCCCCGTCCGTCAGACGCCCGCGCGCCGACGGAAACGGGCTGACTATGCCCCCTTGCCGCACAGAACCCCCCAGGTCCCCAGTGGTTCGACGTGTTCGCCTAGCACTGTTCCTCCCCTCGGGAGGCCCCCGCCCCCCGCACTGTTCCTCCCCTTGGGAGGCCCCCGCCCCCCCTCGCACTGTTCCTCCCCTCGGGAGACCCCCGCCCCCCGCGCATGACATCCCGGCTATTTCCCGGCCAGTTGAACAACTCGCCCTGGCGGCAGCAGACGCGCATGTCCGGCCAGATTCTCGAGGCGTGCGGGAACCCGTCGAAACCTCGGGTGCTCCCCGCACCCAAGACCCCCCCTGGGCTCCGCTAATTGATCACCCCCACGGCTGGCGCCGGTGACGCGACTGCTGGCTTTCCGTAGCGCCGGACCTATAGATGATTACTGGTCGCCTCGTATCCGAACAGCTGAAGCACGGTCAATCTAGACCATCGGGGCCAGATATGAAGAGGGGATGTGTGTAATTTGTGTTCAAGCTTCGAGGCGGGATCCACCGATCGGTGCCTGCCTATGGACGTCTTGAGGCCACCGCGCGCTCCAGCAGCTCGCCCGGCCCCCGGGCCCGGCTTCCTCGCGGTGGTGAACCGTGAGGTGCATCGAGCCTTGCGCGGCGCTCGGTTCGGCCGCAACTTGCCGCTGTGAGTGCCGAGGTGGGCGGGGGATCGACCCGGGCAACGCGGCGCACGACTTGATCGTTTCGGTGTTCGGCGGCATGTCCGAGGGGGAGCACATTGATCAAAATTCGTAAAGTTGATTTGACAATCATCGACCCGCAGAGCCTGGCTGGAAGATCGCCCCCAAACAGGGCCTGATTTGGTGGTTCACCCCGCAGAGATCAGTTGCATCTTCCCCATGGCACACCACGTGGAGTGCGTGGTGATCTTTTGACCGGCCGTGAAGAGCTCCGGAACTGCGGTTTTGTGCATTCGCATGCTGTGCGGTGTGGGTGTTACGGGCAATAACTCGACGCTGAAATGACGCTCCGTCGACGCCGAGCTGTTGGGTGTCAGGTGCCCCGTTGCACAGGTCGGGTTTGTCGAGGTGGCGAGTATCGATGCGGCGCCGGGATTCTGTATATCTCCTGGTCAATGGCGTCACGAGATGCTCGGGTGGGCCACGTCCACGACCATGCCGACGGCGTACGCGGACACCAGGCTCGCGGTGGCCCCTGGATATTTAGTAGAATTACGTATGATATGTACTTTGTATGCCTCTCGGGCAGGAGTGGGCAGATGGTCGAGCGGGACAGCCCAGAAAAACGGAGACGGGGGCGTCTGAACCGTCGACTGGTGCTCGCCGCAGCGGTCGCACTCGTCGACCGGGAAGGGCTTGCGGCACTGACCATGCGGCGCCTCGCCACCGACCTGGGTGTGGAGCCGATGGCCATCTATCGCTACACGGCCGGCAAGGAAGCGCTGATCGACGGCTTGGTCGAGGCCTTCTTCGGCGAGGTGAACGACCGGTTGCGCACCACGTCCGACTCGCGCACCACGTCCGAATCGCGCACCACGTCCGAAGAGATCCGGCCGGCCCGGGACGCCGAATTCTCCGAGCTGCCCTGGCGCGCCGAACTGTGCAGGATCGCGTGCGCCTTCTCCGCGGTGGTGCACGTCCACCCCGAAATCCTGTCCGTGGTGGCCACGCGCCCGCTCGCCGTGCCGGTGGCCCGGCGCCCGGCCCCCCTGCTCCAGCTCACCGAACACATCCTTGCCGTGCTCGGCCGGGCCGGCTTCGACGACGCCACCACGCTCACCATCTACCGCGTGTTCGTGGCCTGGGTTCTCGGCTGTCTCCTCGTGGACACGCGGCAGGTCGTCGACAACCCCGACGAACCGGACCTCATGCTGCGCCTGGGGCTGCACCGGCTGCCCGCCGCCGAGTACCCGCGACTGCGTGCCCTCGTGCCGCGACTTGCCGAGTACGACGACGAGCAGGAACTGATCGCAGGTCTCGACAGCCTGCTCGGCCGGATGCCCGAGGCGCCCCTTGACGCGTTCTACGGCAGAGGCGCACCCTGAGGATACGAGGTACACATCGGACATATCCCTACGTCGGCAAGCGCGTCGCCGGCACCGCTGATGTGAGTTCGGCGGCGCCCGGGAAGAGGCCGCCATGTCCACCGAGTACACGACACTGCGCGTCCGGGTCACAGCCAAGGACGCCGACACGCTGCGCGCGCTCCTGCGCGAGGCCCGTCCCGATGTCGGTGGCCGGGCCCGCCGAGGCGAGGACGGCAGCTTCGGCATCGACGCCTACGTGTCCCCCGAGGAGGCCGAGGCCCTCGACCGCGAGGGTGTGTCGGTCACGATCCACGAGGACGCGACGGCCAGCGGAAGAGCCCGTCAGGCCGAGGTCGGAGAGGGAGACCGGTTCGCTCCCGAGGACGCGGTTCCGCATGGGCTCGCCCTCAAGATCACGGAAGCCTAGGAGGGACGCCATGCCGTATCTGAACATCACCGAGGTCGAGTCGGCCGTGACCAGTCTGGCCGCCGCGTTCCCGGCCGCGGAACTCATCGAACTGCCCGAGCCCTCCGTCGAGGGCCGGACCTCGCACGCCCTGCGGATCGGCACGGGGGAGCGCGGCGCCAACGAGGCCGTCGTGCTGATCGGCGGCGTCCACGCCCGCGAGTGGGGCAGCTGCGAGATCCTCGTGGACCTCGCAGCCGACCTGTTGGAGGCCCACCGCGACGGTACCGGTCTCACCTACGGCAGTACCACCTTCACCTCGACCCAGGACCGCAGCATCCTCGACGAACTCGATGTCGTCGTCTTCCCGCTCGTCAATCCGGACGGTCGGCACTACAGCCAGACCGTCGACCCGATGTGGCGCAAGAACCGCAACCCGGCGCGGTCCGGCGGCGACCCGGCCGGTGTCGGCGTCGACATCAACCGCAACTACGATTTCCTCTTCGACTTCGAGACCGCCTTCCACCCGGCCGCCCCGGTGCGGGTCTCGGCCGATCCGGCCGACCTCCGGCAGGTGTACCAAGGCCCCAAGCCGTTCTCCGAGCCCGAGACCCGCAACGTCCGCTGGCTGCTCGAGCAGTTCTCGCGGACCCGCTGGTTCGTCGACGTGCACAGCTACTCCGAGGACATGCTCTTCGTCTGGGGGGACGACGACAACCAGTCCCTCGACCCGAACAAGAACTTCCAGAACCCGGCCTTCGACGGCAAGCGCGGACTGACCGACGACCTGCTGTACGGGGAGTTCGTCCCGAAGGCCGATAGCGACGACGCCGCCGTGCTCGCGGAACAGTTCTGTAAGGGGGTGAAGGGCGTACGCGGGAAGAACTACACGCCGATGCCCGCCTTCGACCTCTACCCGACCTGCGGAACCAGCGACGACTACGCCTATGCGCGCCACTTGGTGGAGTCACGCAACGGCAAGGTCCTCGGCTTCACGGTCGAGTGGGGAGAGAAGAGCTTCCACCCGCCGTGGCCGGAGATGAAGGAGATCATCCTCGACGTGGACGCCGGGCTGGTGCAGTTCTGCCTGACCGCTGCCACCTAGTGCCGGCATCCAGCAGTGTGGCGCCAGCGTCGCGCAGGATGGCCTGGACAGTCGCGCGGGAGGGGGCCAGCCGGAGGGCGGTGTTGCGCAGGGCGACGGCCAGGGGTGGGTGAGTGGCTGGCCCATCCGGCCGGCCTGGCGGGCGGCGCGTGCGACGGACTGGCTGCGTGGGCGGCGCTCGGCGTCATAACGGGCCGGCGCCGATGCGACGGTGGGCTCGGTGGTGAGTGCGGCGGCCGGCACGGCCGCGTCCTCCAGTGCCTGGCAGGCGCCCTGGCCGAGGTTGGGGGTCATGGCGTGGGCCGCGTCACCGAGCAAGGCGATCCGGCCAATGGCGAAGGCGGGCAAAGGTGTTGCGAGTTCGTGGAACGTGGTGCAGGACGGCGTCGGGCCGGATCGCGTCCAGCAGCGCGGGGATCGGATCGTGCCGGTCGCCGAAGCGCCGGCGCATCGCGGCGAGGGCGTCCGCATGTCGCACGCCGGGCGGCGAGTTGAGCACTGCATGCCACTCGGCCCGGCCGTCGGTGAACGCGACGTGGCCGAACTCGGCGCCCTTGCCCCAGGTCAGATCGAACCCCAGGTCAGATCGAAGTCGCCGTCCAAATCGACCTGACGCTCGGTGATGGCGCGCAACACAGTCGACCCACTGTCGGCCGGGCCGGGGTACTCGGGGAACGGCTGGGCCCGCAGCCGACTGCCCACTCCGTCCGCGGCCACGACCAGATCCGCCTCCAGGGCAGCGTGGTTGAGTGGTATCCGCACCCGGCCGGGATCGGAACAGCCGACGGACGTCACCTCGGCCCCGACCAACAGGCACTCCGACGGCAGCGCCGCGCGCAGCAGTTGGTGCAGTAGGAACCGGGGGACACCGAAGATCGGCGTGCCCAACTCGCGTTCCGGCGGGGTCCCGTCCATCCGGGCGGGCCAGCGGCGGATGCTTGGGGAGTCACGGGGCGGGGGTGATCCCCGGCGAGGGGCCGGTGCCGCCATGTGGGTTACCGCGCTTTTGGCCTTCATGAACTGACACGGCCCGCCGGGTCGCCGTGCGCCGGGAAGGCGGGACGTCGTCAAACATCGATTTTTAGATGATTTAAGAGGCCAATCAGCATATGGGGCTGTTTCGGTGTCCTAGTTGTGTCACATGTTCCGGAGGCAAGGTCCGACGCGAAAAGGGGCACAGCGTGGCTGACTGGAAGCAGATCTCTGGTGGTCTGACGACGATCTCGGTGGGGTCGAGGACCCATGTGTGGGGGGTGAACTCGTCGGGTCAGATCTACCGGTACACCGGGCATGACGCGAACCCGTGGGTGGGTATCCCGGGTCGCGCGGTGGATATCGGTGTGGCCGCCGACGGGACGGTGTGGCACGTCAACTCCGCGGGTGGCATCTTCCGTTACACCGGGGACCAGGGCTCCACGGACTGGGTCGGTGTCTCGGGTGGCCTGTCCCGCATCTCGGTGGGGTCGAGGACCCATGTGTGGGGGGTGAACTCGTCGGGTCAGATCTACCGGTACACCGGGCATGACGCGAACCCGTGGGTGGGTATC